>NZ_CP106880.1 GCF_025677645.1 Curtobacterium poinsettiae
GTGCAGGCTCGCGTCGACGCGGCCGCCGTGACGTTCGAGGACCTCGGCTCGCTCGAGGCAGGGACGTCCGTGCTGTGGAACGGCCTCACCACGGAGCACGAGGCGACATGGTCCCCGACGCGCAACGAAGTGCCGGCGGACTACTGCGTGTTCGCCGACGACGCGGATCCCGCGCTGGTGCAGGTCATGCACTACGGCCCGCGGGGGATGCTCGCCGAGGATCCCTTCCCCGTCGCCGTAGCGCGGCCGACGGTGGCGGGAATCGTCGACGCGATCGCCGACCGTGGTGCACCGGTGTGCCGGTTCGCCACCGGGATGGAACTCAGCAACGACGGCTGGGACGTCGTCCCCTGCGTGTCGGTCTGGACAGGACCCGTCACCGATGCAGCCGACATTCCCGCGGTCGGGATGAGCCCGGACCTCCACGGTGGCCGCGTGCGGTTCCGCGGCCTGCTGTCACACCGGGTCAACGCCGTCGAGGAGGCCGGGGCCGACCCGTGGGAGCGGCTGCAGCTGCAGCAGCTGCCCGGGGCGGGCGAATGGGTGCTGCAGTCGGGAGCGCACGGTAGCGAGCTCGTCCACGAACACACCCACGACGCGCACACGCTCGAGGACGTGCTGCTCTGGGCACAGGGCTGGCTCCACATCGCGCACGACGTCACCGGCCCGGTGACGCCGACCAGCTTCACGGTCAGCGCCGTCGAGCCCGGCGGTCCGCTGACGGTGAGGATCTGGTGACGATGGCAGGGATGAGCCGCACCATGTCCGGTGTCGCGGAGACCGTGCGCGACGTCGTCGACACGTACAAGGAAGCCCGCCGGGACCGGGACGCGACGATCGTGGCCGCCGTGGAGGTCCTGGGGCAGAAGGGCGCCGCGGAAGCATCGGGCCTGTCCCGACGTCGAGTGCGGCAGATCCTCGCCGAAGCAGCCGCCCGGGAAGGAGACCCCCAGTGAGACGCCGCACGCAGTCGCAGCTCCTCACCGCGGCCGCCCTCGTCGCGGCCGCGGGCATCGCCGCGATCGTCGCGCCCTACATGCACCCGGAGCTCGCTGCGAGTGGGATCGTTCCGCCGTCGACGGCTGGACCATTCACCTCGAGCACGGTGGCCACGACGCCGGCAGCCGAGGCGCTGCGCGATCTCCGCGCCCTCCCGGTCTCCGACGCGTACGTGCCGGCCCGGTACGACCGGGACGCGTTCGGGCCAGCGTGGGCCGACACCGACCACAACGGCTGCGACACCCGCAACGACGTCCTCCGCCGGGACCTCACGGCCGTCGTGGTGAAGCCGGGCACCAACGGGTGCGTCGTGCTCTCCGGGACGCTCCACGACCCGTACACGGGCCGCACGATCGCCTTCCACCGCGGGCCGACGTCGAGCCTGGCTGTTCAGGTCGACCATCGATTCCCGTTGTCGCTTGCGTGGCGGCACGGGGCCGCGTCGTGGACGCCCGAGCAGCGGGAAGCGTTCGCGAACGACCAGGCGACGAACCTCGTGGCCGTCGACGGGCCCGCGAACGAAGAGAAGTCCGACTCCGGGCCCGCGGAGTGGATGCCGGCGAACACGGGCGACGCCTGCAACTACGCGGCGTCGTTCGTGACCGTGGCCACGAAGTGGCACCTGTCGATCGCCACCGACGACAAGCACGCACTCGACCGGACCCTCACCGGATGCACGAGCAAAGGGAACAACTGATGAAGACGACGACACCGGACCCGTTCCAGACGGCGCTCGAGCAGTTCCAGTGGCCGTGGTGGGGTACTGCGCTGATCATCGCGGTGGTCGTTCTGGCGATCGCGGCCGCGGTGTGGATGGTCATCCGGAAGGCCGGTAGCGGTGCGATGGATCACCTGCAGTCGAAGATGCTGCACCGCAACGACATTCGCGCGGCGAAGTACCCGGCCAGGCGGAAGGAAGCGGTGCGGCTGCACCCGAACGCGGTGGGCCTCGCGCCCGGGCAGCAGGTCGGCACGCTCGTGCACGGTGGGCCGATCTTCCAGGGATGGCGTGACACGTGCATGGCGTTGATGGGTCCAGGACGGGGCAAGACCAGCGGTCAGGTGATCCCGAAGATGGTCAATGCACCCGGGGCGGCGATGTTCACCTCCCGTCGCATCGATGGGGTCCGGGAGATCATCGCGGGCCGGCCGACGAGCACCGCGTGGGTGTTCGACCCGCAGCGGATCTACCGGAAAGACACCCGCCCGGACTTCGTGTTCAACCCGCTGATGGGAATCCGCACCCGCGACGACGCGGACGAGCTCGCGGAGATCTTCGAGACCGCGACGAAGCCCAAGGGCGCGAAGACGGATGCGCAGTTCGACCCGCAGGGCAAGAGCCTGCTCGCGTTCGCGCTCCTCGCGGCCGCGCGGACGAACAAGACACTCGCTGACGTGCACGGCTGGTTGAACACCGAGACCGGCGGCGGCGAGATCCTCGACATTCTTGAACGGTCCGGGGACCCGTCGGCGGCGATGGCCATGAAGGGCATGGAGGAGCAGTACGACCGCACCCGAAAGAGCGTCTACGCCACCGCACAGCGCATGGCAAGTGCGCTGAGCAACGACCAGGCGATGGCGTGGACGAACACGTCCGGGATCCGCCGGTTCGACCCGGAGACGTTCGTCCGCAGCAAGGACACGCTGATCCTGCTGTCGAAGAAGGGCACCGCCGCGTCGTCGGCGTTCCTGACCGCGCTCGTGCGGGCGGTGTGCAAGGCCGCGGAGCAGCTCGCCGAGGACAACGGTGGCCGGTTGGAGACTCCGTTCGTGGTGGAGCTCGACGAGTGCGCGAACGTGGTGAAGTGGCCGGAACTGCCGGACCTGTACTCGTACTACGGCGGCTACGGCATCGCGCTGTCGTCGTACTTCCAGTCCTGGGCGCAGGGCGTGAAGGAGTTCGGCGCCGAAACGATGAACGCGATGTGGAACGCCGCCGGGATCCGCATCTACGGCGGCGGCGAGAGTGCGCAGGGCGACTTCCTCCGACGCCTCTCCGACAGCGTCGGCACGTTCAAGGAAGTCATCAAGTCCTACTCCGCCGGCAGCAACAACCGGTCGACGTCGACGAGCACCCAGGTCCGGCCGATCATGACCGCCGGCGACCTGGAAGGACTGCCATTCTGGCGGGCGATCGTCAGTGTTCCGGGCGCCCGGCCGGTGCTGGTGAAGACCACCCCGTGGTTCCGGGACAAGAAGCTCAAGGAGCGCATCGGCGACGTGAAGCCGGCTGCGCGCGATGTGGAAGAGACCGAGGAGATCCGCGATGTCCAGCCCGTTTGATACCTGGCCTGACCTGTCCCAGCCCTCCGACGCGGACGCGCCGCCTCCCGAGGACGGGGCGCCGCCGCCAGACGACAGTGCGCCGGTGGACCGCACTGCGGAGACCGAGGGCTTCGTCCGCTGGGTTGGGGAGCAGCTGGCGAAGATGGAGGGGTTCGGTGTGGAAAAGCGCGGCGAGATCCCGTGGTGTCCGCGCTGGTGGGAGCACCCCGAGGTCGTGCAGCGGCTCTACGTGTCCTGGCTTGCTCACGGGAAGGCGGTGGAGCTCGCACGCGACGGCGACGGGCAGGCGCTGTCGCAGTGGTGGATTCATCACTGGGACCACCACGCAGCCCGCATCTTCGACCGCGCACGAGGACCGTTGCGCTTCTGCACCCCGAAGGAGCACCACGGCGATGGCACGCCCAAGCAAACGCCGTTCCTCACCGTGGCCACTCCTCAGGCCGGTTGGACGCTGTAGCAGCGTCAACTACGAACGGCCCGGCACTCTTCGGGGTGCCGGGCCGTTCGTAGTTGACGCACTTACTCCGCGGCGGGTGACCGCGGCGGTGCCGGTGCGGTCGGAGCGGGTGAGCGTTTGATCACGACGGCGAGGACCGCGATCGCACCGAACGCTGCGGCGTACATGCGGAGGTCGACGGCAGGCCAGTCCGTATGCACCGAGAGGAACGATGTGAGGTCCCAGAGCGCGTGACCAGCAACGAGGCCCCAGATCGCTCCCGAACGACGGTAGAGGTAGACGGCGATCGCCGGCCAGATCGCGATCGCGATCGCACCCCACCCGTAGTACAGGTGAAACGGCACACGGACCGCGATCGCGACCAGGTAGACGACCCACCAGGAGTAGCCCGTCCTGCGAAGCCCAACCACAATCAGACCCAGGAGAGCGAGCTCTTCCGCCGGCCCTGGGAGAGCGCTGTCGATCGTGGCCAGCGTGAACGCTGACCCGGGAGACACGGCCGGCCACGGGTAGTCGTGTTGGGGCAGCTGCAGCACTGTAGAGAGCAGACCGACAACGGTGAACGCGATCGCCATCACGAGGATGTAGACCGGGACGGTTGCCAGGCCGTGTGAGAACGGGACGGGGCGCCGGGGGCGCTTCCAGACGAACATCGCCCACCCGGCAAGGCCGGCCACGAGAAGCTGGGAGCCAATGTCGAAGGCCTGCCCGGACAAGCTCGATGGATCGTTGGTCAGCGGCGGCGGGTTGGGTACCCAGCCGAACAGTGTGGCGATCGCAGCGCCAGTCCCGACTCCCCATCCGAGCAGGAAGAGGAGAACGATCGCGATCCACACGGCAATGCGGAGACCAGTCCGGTTCTTGTCTGCAGGGACCGGGTCAACGCCGACTGCGTCGAGGCGCGGCGCGAACAGCGCATCCAGCGGCGCACGCCATCGTGGCGGGTGGGTGGTGGTCATCGGCGCTCCCTCGCGTGTTCATGGACGAGCAGGTTTGGTGTGAGCTCGCGCCAACCACATCGGGACAACGACTGGATGAAGGGGGCGCGCCCACTGCCTGCGTGACGCTCAGCCCGAACGGTGCACGAAAAGAGGTTGGAACCGCGGGTCGCCGTCGCTTCGGCGATGCAAACGCCAGCCGCAGGCGGTCCAAAATTGGTCCGCCTGCTCAGAGAATGCGGCGAGGACTGTTCGGGGGTAATGCTCTGCAAGAAGCTCCACGGCAGCGCGTCCGAGGCCTTCACGGCGCCGCGGCGCCCGCACCTCGAAGAACGTCAATCGCGCCACGTCAACTGGGGTGTCGAGGTCTACATACTCGCCCAGGACCGCGTCGTCCGGGTCGACCTCAGCGCGAGCCACCTCGACGCCGTCTGCGATGAACGTGAAGGTGTCATATCGGCTCTCACCGACCGGACTGCGGTGCATGTTCCACCACCGGTCGGTGTAGCCGTCGAGAGTGAGGTCGAACGGGCTGCGGTAATCGTGCGTTTGGAACACCTGGTGGAGTTCGAGCATGCTGATCTACCGTTCTCGTTCGTCGCCGCCGCGCTCGAGATCACGGATGCGCTGCTGCTCCCGTTCGCGGTGCTGCTGCTCACGCATCTGCTGCTCCCGGTGCTGCTGTTCCGCTGCCGGCGACGGCTGCTGCTGGGTGGGGGCGTCCTGCTCGCGTGCCGCCGATGCGGGCGCGGCCGTGCCGTCGGCGTGACGGGTGTACTGCTCGGGCGGCTGGTTCGTCGCGTCGCGTTCCCATGCCGGCGTGACGCCGTCCGCGGCAGTCGGGGGCAGGTTCGTGGCGTCGCGTTCCCACTTCGGCATGTTCGTCGGGTCGCCAGTGTGGCGGGCGGCGGCGCGGTCTGCCTGCTGGCGGTCGCGGTCGGTCTGCTTCTGGGCCTGCTCACGATCCCGGTCGGCCTTGCGCTGGGCGTCGCGGGCGGCGTACTCGGCTTCACGTTCCGCCTTCCGCTGGGCGTCCTGCTGCTGCCGGCGGCGCTCGTCGTTCGCGCGCTGCAGGGTGCGGCCGAGCTCGTTCGCGACGGTCTGGCCGGCGCGGCCGGCGTGGCGGCCGACGTGGTCGAGGGTGTCGTCGATGGGGTCGCTCATGATGCTTCCTTCCGAGGTGATGCGGCGTGCTGCGGTCGTGGCTTCCTGGATCTGAGTCTGCGCGCGGTCGAGGATCGCCTGCCGTGCGGTGCCGGCGATCTCCTGCGCGTGCTGCTGGTAGTGCTCTCGCGTCGACGGTTCCACTTCCGGCGCCGTCGACAGCGCGGCCGCCTTGTGGAGCGCGGTCACGCGTTCCTGCAGGTGGTCGGCGACGGGGTTCCCGCGAAGCTTCTCCGGGACGGCCTGCGGTTCGGACGGGTCGATGCGGTACTTGGTGCGGAGGACGTCGACCTCGGCCGCGGTGCGGTGCCAGTCGAACATCCGCCACGGCTCCGACGGGAGCCGTCCGAGGTCCTGTGTCCATGCCGGCTGCTCGAGGGCGAGGGCAGCACCGCGCTCCTTCAACCGGGCACCGATGTAGTGGTGCCGCTCGGCGAGGTGGTCGCGCCACTCGGCGGGGATGAGTTCGTCCTGGTGGCGGCGGCCATCCGCGATCCAAGCCGGCACCCCGTCGACGGCGGGTCGGTCGACAACGCGGACGATGGGCTGGTCGATGCCCTCGAGGGCCTTCTCGATGCGCCAGTGCAGCACTGCCGGGACGTCGTCTGCGGTAGCGAGTTCGCGCTGCCCGTAGGCGTCGCGGAGGGTCTTGATGGGGTCGTGGCCGTAATCCTCTGCGTGGCGGAGTGACGCGGCGAGGGCACCCCACGATTCCTGCCCCTCGAGGGACGTCGCGAGCTCGCGGCCAAGGGCGCGTTCGACGATGGCGCCGGCGCGGAGCTCGTCGGCGCGTTCGGCGACGTAGGCGTGCTCGTCGATGAGGGTCACGACGTCGTCGACGCGGTCCTGTTCGACGCGGATGGTCTCGTGGGCGGAGAGCAGCCGCTCGGAGCGGGCGGCGATCTGCTCGAGGGCGTCGGGGACGGTTTCGGCGTCCTCGAGCACCAGATACAGCTCGTTGCGGTCCTTTCCGCGGGACAGGGCCGTGTAGGCGTCCTCACGGCTCATGCCGGCGGTGCCGAGCACATGGGTGCGTTCGGTGGTGAGGCCCTGGGAGCGGCTGATGGTGCGGGCGTAGCCGAGCTCGACATGCTGAGCGACGTAGCCGGCGGGCAGGACCACCGGTGCCCCGTGCTGCTTGTGTGCCACCGTCAGGGAGCCGTCGTCGCCGACGGCGGTGACGTGCCAGAGGTCGCCGTTCTTGACGCGGTCGCGGCCGTTCTGGATCCGAAGGGTTGACTCGTTGCGGCGGGTGGCGACGAGGTCGCCGACGTGTGCGGAGAGGCCGTCGCGGAGGTCCACGGACCGGGTTGTGTCGACGTCGCCGCCGGTCATCCGGAACGCCTGTGCGCGGGCATTGAGCTCGGCGACGGTGTCCGCGGTGGGGGCGAGCATGAGTGAGTCGACGCCGGCAGTGGTGTCGTGCTGCCAGTCGCGGAACACCAGGTCCGTCATCTTCTCGGCGGACCCGCCGACGATGTGGCCGTGTTCCTGGTACCAGGCGAACGGGTCCCCGGGGCGCAGCGGATCACGGAGCCGCAGCGACGCGTCCGCTTCCGCGGCGTCGCGGAATCGGTGCACGTGCTCGAGGCGCACCGATCCCACTTCGCGGTCGATCAGGCGGAGCGCGCCGCCAGCTTCGACGGCGGAGAGCTGCCGGTCGTCGCCGATGAGGCGGACGTGTGCGCCGTGTTCCTGCGCAAGTTCCAGCACGTCGCGGAGGCGACGGGTGCCGGCCATGCCGGCTTCGTCGACGACGATCACGTCTCCTGGGTGGAGGGCGTACTTCTCGGATACTTCGTCCTGCTGGTGTGCGACGAGGAAGCCGTGAATCGTGGTCGCGTCGATCCCGACAGCGTCGGAGAGCACCGACGCTGCTGGCGCTGAGGGGGCGAGCCCGATCATGCGGACACCGCCGGCGTCGAGGGCGTCTGCGGCGAGGCGCAGCGCAGTGGTCTTCCCCGCCCCGGCGGGACCGATACCGGCAACGAGTTCCATGTCGGACGTGGCGAACGCGCGCGCAAGGTCGCGCTGCCCGGCATCGAGGGGACCGTCGTGGGCGGCTGCGACGCGCTCGAACACGTCGACGTCGATGGGTCGCATGGTGCGGGTTCGGGCTGCGTCGAGGAGGCCGTCCTCGGCGGCGAGGATCGCACGCGAGGTGTACAGGGTCCTGCCCTTGTGCTCCAGGTGCGTGTCACCGGCAGCACCCCTGGTGAGCGGCTGGAAGCCTGCGTGCGGGGACGGCGGGGTCAGCGACACAGATTCGCGGAGCGCCTCGGCGACGATGCGCTCGACGAGCGGTTCCGCGATCGCGCGGTCGCGGACGCGTTCGGACACCCAGTGCCGAGCCTGGCTGCGGACGACGTTCGCACCCCACACGGCGTTGCGTTCCTCAACCTCACGGAGCACCCGGCGGGTCGCGTCCTGCACGTCGATCGGTGCGCGTTCGACGGCACTGGCCTGTTTCGCGATGGCCTGCGCGTCGGCGACGATCGACGCGACACGGGCCGGGTCAACGCGGGCCTGCGCTGCTTCACGGATGGCTTGCGGGGACCGGACGTGGTCCTTCTGCGGACGGGACTCCAACGTCGCCTGCTGCGCGAGCTTGATGCGCGTCGTGTCATCCGGGGCTCGGCCGTGATCGCGCCGGTACTCCGCGACGAGCCGGTCCGTGCTCTGTCGGATCTGCTGGGACCGGGAGGAGAACATGTCGATCTCGTCCGGATTCACCCCCGTGATCTCCATCACGGAACGCTTCCCCGGGGAGGGTTCCCGGGCAACGCTGGTGACGCCAAGTCGTTCGCACACCTCGGACACGACAGTCGCGTTGTAGAACTCCGAACCGGCAACGATCTCCCGGTGCATCAGCTTCGAGTCGACGGTGCGCCACTTCCCGTCGGACCCCTTCGCCTTGTTCGCGATGACCATGTGGTCGTGCAGTTGCGGGTCACCGTTTCGCGAGTCGAAGTGCCGGAACACCGTTGCCGTGATACCGCCCTGCACCTCGAGCTGCGCGACACCGTTCGTGCCGGCGCGGGTCGCGAGTGCGTGCTGCTCCAGGTACGCGATCGTGTCGCGGACGGCGGTGTCCTGCGCCGCTTCAATAGCCTTCCGTGTGTTCTCGTCACCGAGCGCCCAGAGCACGGAGACGCTCTTCGGTGGGGAGCAGACCAGGTCAAACCCGGCGACAGCCTGCTGCGTCGGGCGGGAGGCGGCGGTGATGAACTTCCCGAGCTCTTCCTTGTCCGACGCCTCACGACCCTTCGCCTCACGGAACGCCTGCGCGCCCTCGCGGGAGCGGATCAGACGCCGCTCCTCCGTGTTCGGCTCGTACCCGTTGACCCGCTCGAACGCGTCGTATCCGGCCTGGATGCGGCCCTGCAGCGAGTTCTCGTCTGCCTTGTACGCGTAGTAGGACCGGCCGAGTTTCGCGGCTTCCTGCGCCTGCTTCCCGGTCTTCCCCTCCGCGATCGCGTCGGCGATGATGCGGTCCGCGTCGGGGTGCAGCCCCTCACCGAAGAGGGCCTTCATCTGCTCCTCGGAGACCGTCCCCGACACCCCAAGAAGCTCCGCGCCGCCACCCATCCACCGTCCGGGAGGGTTCCCCTCAGCGGTGTAGTAGTCGCCGAGCTCGCGGTCATGGTCGCGGCGCGCATCCCCGGTGGCGACCTCGGACGTGTAGTACGTGTACCCGTCCCCGGCGGACAGGACATGCATGGTCATCATGCGCCGTCACCGCCTCGCAGCGGGCCGTTCAGGCCGCACTCCACCCAGCCGCGGGGCGGGCTGGTGACGGTGCGCATACGGCGAGTCTAGCCTCATTCATTTGTAATGCCAGAGGTGTGACGCGTTGATGACTGGAGATCGGAGCGAGGAACGAGCGCAGATCGGAAGGAGGGATGCGTGGCCGGGAGGATCGGAGGCGGTGGAGCGAAGCGGAACCGGCGGAGTGACGAGCGCGGTAGACAGGTGGAGACCGGGAGCGGCGGCCAGCGACGAGGAACGAGGAGCGTCGGGCCGTCAGCATCCGGGTCGATAACTGTCACCGTCCGCGCCGCCGGCGCGCGGTAGGCTGGGCGACGACAGGAGCGCCGCATGCACCGCCGGCAGGGCGGTGCCGCCCGGATCGGACGGGTGGTGGCCGTTAGGGATTGGGGAATCGCATGGCTCAGGTTCGGACGTCAGGGAAGCAGGCTGCTGCGCGCAAGGCCGCACGCGAGCGGGCCGTGGAACGCGCGGCGGAGTTCCGCCGCCGGCAGGAACAGCTCGAAGAGCTCGCCGCCGAATACTTCGTGGCTGCGGACGCCGTCGATGGGATCAATGAGGATGCCGAGGCGCGCATCCAGAAGATCCGCGACGAGGCCGCCGCCGCGGTCGCTGACGCGGAAGAGCGCGCGCGGGCGATCATCGGTCGGATGCTCGACACAAAGGTCACCCGCGACGAGGTCGCCGAACGCCTCGGGGTCCCCGTCCGGGACGTGAAGCGCGCCAAGACCAAGGCGGCCACCGCGCCCGAGTCGCGCAGCGACGACGTCACGGGCGAGGCGCAGCCCGGAGGCGGCGACAGTCCGGTTGAGACCGGCGCCGAGTCGTACGCGGCGTAACCGACAGACGCGAAGCAAACGAACGACAAAGCCCCCGACCACACGTGGTCGGGGGCTTTGTCGTGTGCTGTGGCCGTTAGATTCGGCTGGTCGCCCACCACCACACGCAGAGGGCGATGAAGCCACCCCAGAACGTCAGGCACGACCAGCCGAGCACGATGCCCGCGGTGGCACGGCCGGGTACGTCCGTGCCACGGGCGAGCCCGACGATACCGAACACGATCGCCAGGACCGGGATGGGGATGATGAGGCCGAACAGGATCGACTGGATGCCGAGGAAGACGCTCCAGCGGGACAAAGTGGTCCCTCGGCGTCGCAGGTAGGTCGGCTGCTGCGGCGCCCTCTGGGACGGTGCGTAGTTGGTCATGATCGGTGTCCCCTCTTCGGTTGCGGTGACGCTACTGCCGGCGACCGACAGCGCCGCTCACCACAACGTCGGTGTGGTGGCCGCGATCCCCGTCTTGCACGCACGCACCGCGGCGCCGTCCCACCCGTGGTCGCGGAACGCCTCACGCAGCTCACGCGAGAGGCGGACCCGCTCCGAGCGGGGAAAGCTGACCGTGCGGAGCGCCGTCGATGCGTTTCGGTGACGGCCACGCTGCACCCGCTCGAGCATGTTCCCCCGATGCGTTCCTGGTGCCAGGTGGGACACCGACAGGTCGGCGTCGACGTGGACGCACAGCGGCACGTCACACGCATGCAGCAGCAGCGTCGACGGGGTCAGCGCCGTCCCGGTCAGGTGTTCGTAGAGCCACCGCTGCGGACGCATGGCCCGCTGTCCCCCGTCGGGCTGCGGCACCCAGAATCGGCCGTACCCGTCGTCGCCAACCGCGCCCGTCCAGATCCAACAGTCCGACGGCGCCGGCCCCTGCACGACGTGGGACCAGAACCGTTCCGCGGCGCTGACTGGGGTGCGACCACTCATCGATCGAAGTCGAGTTCTCGGTCGTCGTGCTCACGCGGTCGTCGGTGGATCGCGAGTCGATCGAAGCGGGCGGTCCGTTCGTCATTGCCACGCTCGAGAGGGACGGCGATCCGGTCGAACATGCTCCGCAGTGGGGTGAGGTCGCCCTGTTCAGACGCGGTGCGGGACGCGTGGTCGTTCTCCCGGCCGGCCACGTCACGCCAGTCAAGGGTGTAACCGGCGTCGCGGCTGATGCGATCCCAGAACAGGCGGCCGGTCCGCCCATTTCCCTCACGGGCCGGGTGGATGTAGTTGAACTGGTCGTAGTGGTACGCCAGGCGGTCCACGAACCGGTCCCGGCTCAGGCCGCGGAGCATGTTGTCGGCGCGGAGCTCTCCGGCGGCGAACCCTGCTGCGCGCTCGATCTGAAACTGCGGAAGGAACAGCTCGGCGCCGTCGACGTTCTTGCGCATGTCGATCGTCCGGATCTCTCCCGCCCAGTCGTAGACGTCCTGGAACAGTGCCCGGTGGATGCCGCGGAGCTCGTCCAGGTCACCGGTCGGAGCCAGCGGCCGGTCGATCAGCTCGATTGCGCGGACAGCGGTGAGGTCGGCCTCAGCGCGGTCGAGTTCGGCCTGCGTTCGAGCTCCGACAAGGTTGCGGAGGATGCCGGTATCCGGGTCGATGTATGGGTCGTGTGCGTTCACACCGACTCCTATGCGGCGACGCTCAGCGCAGCCCGTAGCGAGCACGGACGCGACGCACGAGCTCGGAGGAGCTGATCGACCCGGCGACGTAATCCTCAGCATCCGCACGAGACTCCGGCGTGACCGTCAGCCCTTCCATCTCGCCACTGTGCACCGCGATCTCCACACGGCGGCGACGCTCGTCGACGTCAGCCTTGCCGGTGGTGCGGTGCGTGGTGCTGATGCTCATCAGGACTCCCCTGCTCGTGGACGATTCTATCAACCGCAGCTGTCTCGTAGCGGGTTACGGGTGCTGGCTTCAGTCTCTTCGCCCACGCCGGTCACGCGGTCCGCGAAGATCGGACCACCCAACAGCTGCGAGCAACAGCACGGTCAACACCTGGACGAACACCACCGTCACGACCCACGCGCCCGGATCACCGAACGGTCCCCGCACGATGGTGTTGACGGTCACGAGCGTCATCGCGATGGCGAGTGCGATGAGCACACCACCTCGGACGAGAGAGCGTCTTCGGTCGCGATCACTCATCACAGGACACGTTCTCGTGCGTCGATCACTTGGCTCTCTGCCGGTTGCTCGGGCCCTGGGCGAGGAGGAGCAGGGAGGCCGCGATCAGGACGAATGACACAGTCGTGCCGGTGCTGTTGTAGATCGGGGTGAACTCCCGGGCAACCACCGGGATGCCGTTGATGATCCCGACGAGCAAGCCGAGGACACCGCCGATCGGCTGCGCGATACTCGCGCGCCGGCGTCGGGTGCCGTCGTCGCTGGCCTCGTCCTTCCCTTGGCCGCGGAGACGGAGGACCACGAGTGCCAGGAGGCAGACGATCAAGCCGATGCTGACCGCGAGAAGGATCCAGGTCAGCGCTGTCGCCCACGTCGCGAACGGTTCCCAGGTGATCATGGTTCCAGTCTCGGTCATCATGCGCGGGCGCCGGCGTACTGGGGGAACATGCGGTCCATCGTCGCTTCGTGGCGGGCGGCGCGGTCGTGTTCGCCGCGGGCGCGGGAGATCTCCGCGAACGTTTCGCGCGAGGCCGCGGGCTCGGCCGGGGCGGGTCGGCGGCACATCTCGGCGTAGTACCGGTCGGCGTCGTGTTCGGCCTGCTCGAGGCGGGCCCGCAGTTCGAGGACCTCGGCCTTGAGCTCCGGGGCGGCCATCTGGAACCCGACCATGTAGCCGGCCTCCCAGACCTGCCGCTGCTCGTCGGTGAGTTCCCACTCGCGGACGTGCTCGGTCGGGTCGGCGGTCGCGGCGTCGATCGCGCGGAACGCTGCGACGGTGTCGCCGGCGTAGAGCTCGTCGACGGCGGCGCGGGTCTCGGGCTGGATGACGTCGGGGCGGGTGGTGGTCGGACGTTCGAGGGTCATCGTCATCACGCGGCCGTGCTCGAGGCGAGTGCGCCGATCTTGTCGGGGCGGAACCCGCTCCAGGAGCCGGTCTCCGTGTCGGTGACGACGATGGGAGCGTTCATGCCGAGGGTGATCTTCCACTCCTCGATCTGCGCCTGGTCGACGTCGTCGAGGATCGCCTCGGTGTACTCGATGCCGGCGGAGTCGAGTACACGCTCGGTGGCGAGGCACATGCCGCAGAAACCAGACTTAGTGTAAACCGTGATGCTCATCGAAATCACCTTCCGAAAGATTGTGATGCGGTGGGGGCCCCTCCCCCGTTGCATGCTTCTATTCTATGACGCGCGGGCCTCTATGGGTAGCCTTTTCCGCACATTCTTTGACCATTTTTCTGCCGGTCGGCACACCTGCTGTCAACCTATGCGCCTGCATTGTTTGGCACCAGGGCATGACGTTTACGAACGTACGGCTTGGGCATCGAGAACAGCGGGAGGGCTGGGAATCCCCAGGAGCTTTAAGCCGGTAATGCAACCACCGAAAGCCGTTAGGAATAGTGGGCCGCGCATTCTCTCACTGTGTCGTCCCGGCGCTTTTCACCATGTCGAAGACCACCACCGCCGCGGCGGGTCAGCTCGTGGCGGGGTGCGGGGTGCTGGTCGCGGTGGTGGCCACGGTGACGTCGTCGTGGTCGCACTCCCAGAACACGGAGCGGATCTCGTCGGCGATCGCGTCGGGCAGCTGCTCGTTCGTCCAAGCCGTCGACGGGAACGACACGGTGACGGTAACCGTGGTCATGGGGTCGGTGGAGGACGGGCCGTGCCCTGCCCCGCCCCACTCGTACTGCCAGGCAAACCCGACTTGGCCGGTGGGTCCGCCGCCGTGAACGTCGAAAGCGGCGCGGTGTTCGTCGTCGGTGTGGTTCGGGCGGCGGGTGCAGCGCCATTCGAGGCCACCGACGTCGTACGTCGTCGCGGCACACTCGGCACCGGTCGGGTCGAGGTCCGCGGCAGGGGCTACCGGGTCGATCTGCTCGCCAATGGCGGTCGGGCGTTCGTAGGTGATGTGCATGAGGCGCGATCCTCTCTAGGCTCCGGGGATGGGTGTGCCCGCCCTGGTCTGTGGGCACCCCCGTGGGTAAGGGGGCCGCGTCGCCGTCGCTATCGGCGGCGCGGCCCGTCCGGCTACGCGTGTGCCGGGGTGGGGGTGAGGTCGGTGTGCTGCAGCAGGAACCGGACCGCGGACCAGGCAGAGAGTTGCGGCCGGTCCCAGGCGTGGTGTCCGTCGTTGAACTCGCAGCCCTGCCCGCCTGTGATGTCGCGACCCTCGACGAGGACGCCGGCGTCGTCGCAGACGATCAGGTGCGGCATGTTGCTGCGTTCGCGGATGATCCGCTGGGCTGCGAGGTGCCCTGCCGGAGTGAAGTCGCGTGCAGTGTTGATGCCGTCGCAGCCGTACTGCACTTCGGTCGGCATCTCCCCCGGCTTCCCGGCAACCAGGGTGGTGCCGTGGTCCGTGTAGGTGTCGGTCATGCCGTCGAACGAACGGCCCTCGAACTGACGGCACACGTCGTCGACCTGCACGGTGGTGGGGCCGTCCTCGTGGTGGACGTTGATCCACGCCGACGCGGTCCCGGTGGAACAGCGGACCGAGAACTTCACGCCCGGGAACCGGGTTCGGAGCTCCTTGCGGAGCAGGGCGGCCACCTGCTTGGTGGGGACAATGGTGGTAGTCATAGCGGATCGGTTCCTTCCGAGGGATCGTGCGTGGGAGAGTGAGGGGGCGGCCGGGACCAACTTCGATTTGGTCCGGCCGCTTTCCGTTACTTGCGGGGGTCGAGCGTGGTTCCGGTGAGGTGCAGGTGGTCGACCTCGCGGATCAATTCCGCGTACGCAGCCTGCGCATCGTCAGATCGTTCCGGCTGGTTGGCGAGGTCGTGCCACGTCTGAGTCAGGTGCTGAATGTGGTCGTCCTGCTCGAGCGAGACGGGCACCCCATCGGTGGTGACCATGCCCGCATCGCGTCCGTGGTCCTCGTCGTCGGTGCGGACGAAGGTGTCGACGAAGGTTGTGAAGTCCGGCCCGCTGATTGCCACCGTGTGGGTCAGGACATAGCCCATACGGACACGGCTTCGAAGGTCCGTGTCTCGCTCACCGATCTTGTTCAACTGGTGGGGAATGTGGTCCTCGTCCACGACCGGGACAATGGTGGTGAGCGTGTCGATGTGCTGCATTGGGCTTTCCTCTCCCTCTCGTTTTTTGCCGTGAAGGCGACTTGTCGCCGCTAGGACGGGAGGGTGTAGTGCAACCCGAAGGGCGGAGGGGGAGAGAATTTCGGCGCGAAATAAGGGAGCGAAGCGACCGCGTGCCGAAAATCTCGGAGGATCCGGCGGCTTGCCGCTTGCGCGGAACCCGGACGGACGTACGCTGCCGAAGGCTTCACGGCAAAGAAACGGGCCGCAGGCCCAGCAGTGCCGGCGAAGCCGGTTCCACCCGGAGCGAAGCGACTCCCGGCCCCCGGCCGGAAGCTCTGGGATACTCGTGGCATGACCGAGCACGCAGGACACACCTCCCCGCGGCCGCGCCGGCGCCCCTTCCGAGCCGCGCAGCGGTTCCTGGATTCGATCGATCCGCTGCTCGACTTCATTGGGGCTGCCGCCGCCTTGGTGCTGGTCATCAACGTGATGATCCGGGCGCTCAGCGGCGAGCCCATCGGGATGCTTTAGCTCTCCCCCTGGCCCGCCGGAGGCGGTGACAGCCGCGAGCTCCGTCGAGCGGCTCCGGGTTGGGAGGGGCGAAGCCCTTGCCGCCGTGCCCGGAGGGTGCGGCGCAGCCCACGGACAATCAGACGGCCCGATGGGACATTCTCGAGGCCGGATGGGACACTAACCGGTGCCGGGTGGGCGTGAGGGCCGCTGGCTGCGACCCTCACGCCGGTTCATCTACTCGGCAGGCGTGGCCTCGCCATCCTCCGGCTCTGCGTCGGGCTGGATGCCTGCGGCGATCTTCTCGACCTGGCTGAGCGGGTAGCCCCACACGGCCAACTGGTTGAGGTAGCCGCGGGAATCGGCGTTCGGGGTGCGCCACCACTCACGGTTCGCCGTGTTCTCGAACCCGGCGAACACCACCGCGAGGGACATGTGCAGCCCCTTCGCGGGGTGCTGCTCGACCCACTGGGAGAGCGTGTCGCCGTCCCATCCGCTCGACTCGATACCGAGCAGACTGCGGGCGCTCACCATGCCGGAGGCGTACCGGGTGCTGGCGTGGCGCGTGAGCGCGATCGCCAGGAACCGGGCGGCGTCCTTCGGCGCGTTCTTGCGCTGCAGGAGCGTCGCGATCCACTCGCGGCGCACGTCATCGGCGGCGTCCCACGCCTTGTTGTTGGCGACCAGCAGCCGACGTGCGGCCTTTCGTTCCTCGGCCTCGGCGGCGCGGTCTTCCTCGGTCGGCTCCGCCTCCGGCGTCCCGCCGACCGGAATGGTCGCGCGGAACGACTGGTAGCGGGCGTGGTGGGCGTCCGGGGTCGTGCACACCTGCACCGGCTCCGGCGTCCCCCACTGGCTCACCGTCCACGCGGCACCCGCGCACTCGGTGTGGGTGTCGGGGTCGAGGCCGTGGCGCTCGGTGTAGTCGGTCACGTCATCGGCGGCGTCGGTGAGGCGGTCCAACGACTCGTAGTCGTCGTCCTCCCCCACCAACCGCTTACCCGCGGCCACGAGGTCTGCGCGCACCTGCACGCGGGCCTCCCGACGCTCGGCCTCCTGGCGGAGCCGGGCAGCGGTGTGGGTCAGTTCGTCATCGTCGTACCCCTCCGCAATGCACTCGGTCAGTTCGGTGACCGCGTCGGGGTCACCGTCGAACTCGGCCAGCAGCAGCGCCTGTGTGAACGTCGCCTGACCACTGGAGACGGCAGCGGACGCCGTGTCCGACTTCGCCACCGTGAGGGTCTGCTTCACGGTGTCCCGCTTCGTGCCTGTCTCGCGGGCGATCGCGGTGACCGACAGGCCCTCGATTTCCAACTGGCGGTACGCGGCGAGCCGGTCACCGTCCGACAGGGCGGTGCGGCGCTCGTTCGCGACCAACTGCTCCGCGATCCGCTGAGCGGGGGTGTCGTCACGAGCCGTGACGAACACCGGCACCTCGCGGCCCGTCTCACGGGCGGCGAGGACGCGCATCTGCCCGTCGCGGACCACCACGGCCCCGTCAGCGTTCCGGTAGCCGATGGTCGGCAGGAGCACCCCGTGGCGCTTCACGGACGCCAGGAACGCCGGGTCGAGGTCAGCCGCGGTGCGGACGTTGTCCTCGATCACCACGTCCGCGGCGGGCACGTGCACCAGGTTGACGCCGCTCGCGTCGGGCTGGGGCTGGTCGGTCAGGTGGGTGACGGTGATGTTCTCGGTCATGGTCATGTCGTTTGCTACGCTTTCCGGTAGTGACCGGGTGCGGGTCCTGGCAATTACGAGTTGTCAGGAATTCCGCACCCGGTCTGTTTTGTGGGTGGGACTGCTAGGTGTTACTGCTGGCGGAACACTGCGGTCAGCGCTTCCGCCCGGTCGAGCGCCGCACGGGCGTGCTCGAACGCGGCCAGGACCGCCTTGTACTGATCCGGCGACAGCGACCGGGTGTCCCCGGCCTCGTCGTAGGTCAGGAACAGGACCGTCCCGAACAGCGGCGACGCCGCCCGGGAACGGCCGAGGGCGACCGCTGCGACGGTGGCGAGGTCGTTGCGCTCCCCCGCGTACATGCCCTCGTCATCGATCCACGCATCGATCCGGCCGTCGAGGCGGACCACGTCCACCAGGCGGCACCCGATCTGCTCCCGCGTGCCCTGCAGGGTCGACTCACGTGCGTTCACGACGACGCCTTCAACCGCACCATCTGCGGTCGCTCGAATACCCATCAACTTCATTCCCTCTTCCTCTCCCTTTCGTTGTTTGCCCGGGAAGGCACGAAGTGCCGATAGGACGAGGAGCCGGGGTGCAAGCCCAAAGCGGCGACGCTCCGAGAAGTTTCGACCGGCGCCGTCCATTGACGAAGGAGATGAGCACGACGGCGCCGGTCGAAAGTTCTCGCGTGCGGCGGTGGCGACGGCTTGCGGCCCGGAACCTCGTCCGTACAATCGCCGAAGGCTTCCCGGGCAAACAACGAACCCGTCAGGGTTCGACAAGCACTGGCCGGCTTGCCGGCTCCCCTCAGACCAGAACAGGCCGCCGCCGGCGGTCCGCTTGGATCCCGCGTGCTCGAGGAGCTCGCCGGCGCGCAGAGGCCAGCGAACGTGAAGCGGCCCCGGCCTGTTGGGGGGAACAGGACCGGGGCCGGCTGCAGCTCGAGCGAATTGGGGGGGGGCTCCTCGAGCTGCGGGCACCCGAAGCCACTGGGGGGAATGGTCCGGGCGCAGACCACCACGGTACGCACGGCGCGCAGGCGTCGGCAACCGGGGCTGGCTATGACGTTGCTGAGACCGCCACGCGGTGCTTCACAGCTGCCCGCCACACCCACGCCGCGGTCGCGGCCTGGCCGCTCCCCCACTCGATCAGCACGGCGTCACCGGTCGCGGCGATCGCCTTCGCTTCAACGCGGCGATCGACACCGCGGTAGGTGCGAATCCACGCGTGTACGGGCGCGGCCGGCACGACGTCGGCCGCTGGGCCGCCACGGGCATCTGCCGGCAGCGACACGGCTTCCTCGGGCACCCAGCGTCCACGCCGGCGCACGCCCATCAGCGGCGCCCCTGCGGCTTCAGGGACCGCTTCTTGATCCGGTCCATCGGCAGCCACACGTGGTGCACGAAGCCCATGTGCACCAGCTGCACGTAGACGACGTCGCCATCCGCCTGCTCAACGAACCCGGGCAGGTCTGCAGGCCAGACCGGGTGAACTCGACCGCACCCACACCGCCGGGTAGCCGGACACCTTCTCCGGCGCCGGCGGGGCGTCGATGCCGAGAGGCTGGTCCTCGGGCGGATCGGGGTGGATCGGTGGCGCCCACCGGTGTTCGGGCATGCCACCGATGATGACCGCGGCCGCCGACGCACAGCCTCAGTAGTCGCGGCGGCGGCCGTCTTGCACGTCACCAATCTGCCGCATCACACGCTGCAGGACCGCTTCCCGCTGTTCCACGTCCGGCTGTGAACGATCGAGCCGGTTCAACTGGCGGATCACGCTCCTCCGCGCGGCCGCGAGCTCGTCGACGGACATCCACTGCAACCGCTCGAGCTCATCGTCCACACCCAGCAGGCTAGACACGCGAACCGATCACCTAACCACCATGACCCCGCCACCTCGAGCAGCTGGAACCGACGCCGCCGAACCGGCCACCACCCCTCCGAGGGCCTGCGCAGCGCAGCGAAGACAGGGCGCACGCGCGCAGCGCACATCCCACACTCCGTGATCCGCGGTGTCGGCGCGATCGGTGAGGATGGATCCATGACCACCGTCCGCGGCACAATCCGCTCCACGAACACCATCACCGCAGACGAACACGCAGACGACCAGAGCACCGCCCGAGCCCGCGCCATCGACGGCCTGGAGGCCACCGGGTACGACGTGGTGCAGACGAACACGCTCAGCTCGACCGCGGCAGGGAACATCACCGTCCGCGCTGTTGCCCGGTCAACCGAGATCCAGCCGCACGAGGCGTCCGCGCCGAACGACGACGCCGCCCTTTCGGCGTACCTGCAGTCGGTCCCCGACGGGTGGATCAGCCTGGGCATCACGGTCGACGCCTAACGCCGGCGAGAGACGAGACGGCATGGCAATTCACCCCGCGATCGTGCTCACTTGCGATGGCTACCAGTGCAGCACAACACTCGCCCTGATCGGCCCCAACGCCGTGAGTTACGCCGGTGCTCGAGGACATGCCGAGTCGTACGGGTGGGACTGCTCAGCAGACGACGTCGACTGGTGCCCCAGCTGCAGGGCGGCGCAGGCAGCACTCGGCTCCTAGCCCATCGTCCAGTAGGGGGTGGAGGTCGTTACCCTGGCGTGTGCGTGGGGGCGCGAGCAGCGCTGTCCCTGGCATCAACAGGAAGGCAGCAGTCATGCTCCAGTTCACTCCCCGCTTACGAGTCATGCGACACACCGAGATCGCCGGCTTCCTCGAACTACCCGCTCACACGGGGGCCGTCCTCCCCCACGTCGGCGAAATTGTCGTCCTCAGCGACACCAGCTTCGACCCTGACAGCTTGCTCGCCATCTCGGCCGCGGACGCTCCGAAGGTGATCTCGGTCTGGCACTTCGTCGGCGAAGACCCCGAACCGGAGTACGCCGTCGAGATCGAGGTCCGCACGCGCGCCAGCGATGACGCTCTCCGCTCGAGCTTCGTCGGGACCGGTCGCGGCCGTTGGATCGCCTCGTCGCGCTGACATCGCGGGGAGTGCCAACATCGGCGGGCCACGGCGAGTCGGCCTAGACGCCCGTTCAGATCGGCATGCTGGAGTGATGAGTAGTTCAGAACGCTCCGCAGCTGACGCCGTCATGATCCTCGAAAGCCTCGCCCGCGTCCTGCGAACGTCCCCACACGGTTCGCCCGGCGCCGACAACGAGATCCAGGCCGGATACGTCGATGACGCCGTTGGTGCCCTGATCCGTGACGCCAACGTGTCAGCCGATGAACTCGACAACCATCGGAGAATGGGCGGCCGCGAGTGGGACGGTGCGCTGCTGTACGCACTGTTCCCCGACACGATGATCCAGGAGTTGCACGCCCGCCTCCCTCGCTAGTCTCGCCCGGCACGTTCCGGCAGCCGACATTCACAACTAGCAACGGGCCCGCCGATGGCCTGCACGCAGCGAAGCGATGTTCCTAGAGGATGGCGGCCGCAACTGCAGGCACACCGAAAACGACCGCGAACAGCGAGCAGATCGCTGCGCTGTCCTCGAGCCCAGATTTGTCAGGCGCAAGTCCCCGGTCCCGGGCAAAGGCGCTCAGGAGCTCCTTGACCACCACCAGGATGCCCGCGATGGCGGCGTACCCCTTCGCCCAGGACGGGTTCGACTGAGTCAGCAGTAACAGGCCAATCAGGGCCCCAACGGCGAGGACGGCGATGAACGCCTTCCAGCGTGTGCGTATCTGTAGCGTTCGTCGCGTCAGAGCCTCATCGGTACCCGCCGACTCATCCGCACCCGCCGCGCCATCACCGTCCGTCGTCGGCGCTTGTGCAGTAGCTCCGGTCGAACCACGGGCTATCGCGATGGCCAAACCGCCACCAGCGAACACCCGGGTCTGCTGTCGGTTCGGTTGACTCCTGACCTGTGGGGACGCGGTCCTCGCTGGAAGGATGTCGATCATGGCCAAGCCCTATCCGGACGAGTTCCGACGCGACGTGATCGCGGTCGCGCGAAGGGGTGAGATCCCGTTGACGCAGGTCGCGAAGGACTTCGGGATCTCCGAGGGGACCGTGACGAACTGGCTGCGTCGAGCCGACATCGACGACGGGGTCAGGTCCGGGACCACGACGACCGAGAACGTCGAGCTGCGAGAGCTTCGGAAACGGAACCGACTGCTAGAGCAGGAGAACGAGATCCTTCGCCGTGCCGCCGCGTATCTCTCCCAAGCGCACCTCCCAAAATGATGTACCCGCTGGTCCTTGAACTCGCCGCCGACCAGATCCCGGTCGCGGTGACCTGCCGGGTCCTGGGTTTTTCGAAGCAGGCGTTCTACGCCTGGCGAAAGAGCCCGGTGAGCCGTCGTGATTGGGAGAACGCGCACCTGACCAACGCCGCCGTCGATGCGCACCGCGACGACCCGACGTTCGGGTACCGGTTCATCGCCGACGACCTCGGCGCCGCCGGCCACCGAGTCTCGGAGCGACGCGTGTGGCGGTTGTGCTCGCAGCAGCGGCTCTGGTCATTGCATGCCAAGAAACGGGGACTGACCCGGAAAGCGGGCCCGCCGGTGCACGATGACCGGGTCCGGCGGGCGTTCACCGCCCCGGACCTGGACCGGCTGTGGTTGACCGACATCACCGAGCACAGCACGGCCGAGGGCAAGCTCTATCTCTGCGCCGTCAAGGACGCCTGCTCCCGCCGCATCGTGGGCTACTCGATCGACGCCCGGATGCGGTCCTCTCTCGCGGTTGCGGCGCTGCAGATGGCGATCTCGCGCCGGAACCCGTCCGGAACAGTCATTCATTCCGACCGAGGCAGCCAGTTTCGCTCCAAGAAGTTCGTTCGGGCGCTCTCTGACGCCGGGCTCCTGGGGTCGATGGGCAGGGTCGGCGCGTGCGCGGACAACGCGGCGATGGAGTCCTTCTTCGCGCTCCTGCAGCAGAACGTCCTCAACCGGCGCCGGTGGGCGTCGCGGGAGCAGCTGCGCCTCGCGATCGTGCACTGGATCGAGGGCACCTACCACCGCAAGCGTCGGCAACGCGGGCTCGGGAAGTTGACGCCCATCGAGTACGAAGCAATCATCAACCCACAGGTCGCACCCGCGGCCTAAATCAACGAGTCAACTGAATCGACAGCAGACCCAGACTCCGAAAACGCGATCGTGCCCCTTGGCGGAAATCCGTGCCAGGAACGCCCGTACTCCCGTCCGGTCCACCAGAGCTAACGGTGCAGGTAGGTCGCGGTCGGATATGACCAACTCAGCATCCGCAGCTCCTAAATACACGGATAACTTCGCGGCGAAGTCAACACGAACAGGTTCCTCTGGACAGTGGGCGCGGCGGTTGCGCTCGCTGGAGTGGAGTAGACAGGACGTTCTAACATGCCTATGGTGGTTTCGTCAGACGATCGTCTGACGAAGGTTCGGGCGCTCGTGCGTTTTGCGAGTACCCGCTAAGAAACCCTGAGGTGGGCCTGTGCGACTCATGAAGATTCCAGTTACCCTGCTCGCTCTGGCATCTGCCGTGAGCCTTGTTTCTGGTGCTGTGGTGGCGAGCAGTTCGCCGAACGCTAAGATTCCGATTTTTGATAAAGGCAGTTATCTCTTCAACAACAAGTGGGGCGGAAACTCCGGTTTTCAAGCCATCCGGAAACAGAACGGCCAAGGACACTTCACCTGGGACTGGGGTAACTCCGGCACTAGTGTCCAGGGGTATCCGTCGATCGTCCGCGGATGGCACTGGGACACCCCGGGCTTCGAAAGCCACACCCTTCCGATCTCCATCGCTAGCCCTGCGACCTGCTCATTGCGGAGCACAGTCCGTTACGACCTACGCGCATCCGGCGCATACGACGTCGCCTACGATCTCTGGGCAGCCACAGACCAAACGTTGTCGTGGCAAACGCACCCGTCTCTCGAGGTGATGATCTGGGGGGAACATCAGGGCATGAATCCCGCTGGGTCGCCCGAAGGCACCGTGACCATCGCGGGGCAGCAGTGGACGGTCTGGCGCGGAACCGGTGCGTTCGGCGGCCCCGTAGTCTCTTTTGTTGCCGGCTCCAATGCCCTGCGGAGACCACTCGACCTCATGCAGTTCATGCGCAGCGCCGCTGGACCGCACGCCGACCGAAACCTTCGGCTGATCAGTACGGAATTCGGCGTCGAAGTGACCCGGGGAAACGGATCCGCGACGATCCAGAAGTGGACGCAGCAGCGCTCGAGGAGTTGCAAATGAACCGAGCCAAGTGCGGCGTCAGCACGACAATTTGCGCCCTCCTCGTGGCGACCGCAGTGCTCGACGTCATGTCGGTGCCAACGCGTACGCCCGTACTGACGCCAACGCCCGCAGCAGAAGTCGCCAATGCCTCGTCCAAATATGCGACCCACTACGACTTCGGACCGGGCGGCGGTGGCACCAACGGCAACTGCTCGTTTCCAGAGATACCCAAGGGCGAGCTCTACGTAGCCGTCGGCCCCGACAAGTACCGGCATGGCGCTGGATGCGGGACGTACCTAGAGGTCACAGGGCCTAAAGGCAAGGTCGCCGTAGTGGTGATGGACCAGTGTCACGAGTGCGAACCCGGCCACCTAGATCTCAGTGATACCGCGTTCCGGAAAATCGGGAACTACAACGACGGCAAGATCCCAGTGAAGTTCAAAGCGATCAAGAACCCGACCGTCCCCCCCATCGCACTCCGCTTCAAGGAAGGCTCCTCGGCGTCCTGGTTGGCGCTACAGATCATCAACAACGGTAACGTGCTCCGCGGGGTCGCGATTAGCAGAAAAGATCGGATGCAATGGTTGCGACGAACCGAGTACGGCTACTGGCTAGCACCACGCGCAACCGGCCGTGGACCGTACTCAATCACCATTCGTGACGTACTCGGGCACCAAGCGACCATCCGCAACGTTCCGCTGAAACCAGGAGAGCTCCAGGATACGAAGACCCGACTCTACCGCTGAACGCGGCAGCAACGGGCCAGTCGTAGCATCCAAACATTATCCACCCCATACTCGTACGCAGATTTGAAGACTGACAGTGCAGATGCGCCAATTTACAGCTTCCCTGAGTGCGACTGCCACAGAACCTGCCTACCTTTCCGCACACCACCACACCGGCCGCGTGGAAGAGCTCGAGAGAACTCGATCAGGTCAGCGATTGCGGGCCGCTCCTACAGGCACACAGAAGTTACGCACAACCGCGCCCCGACCGGTCAAGACCATCCTATCGCCGGAGGTACTGGCGATCATTGAGATCGCAAGTCCGAGTACGGCAATCGATTTCGCAGCCCGCGACCGGAAGGCTTGCTTCTAGGGCTTTACAGTTGTCCACATAGATGAAACTCGCTCCTGCAGCCACGACGATACTTGCAATTCTCAAGCATCGCAAATGCAGCATTCGTAGCTCGTGCTTGATGAGGAGCCCACTGGTCGTCTCTGAGAGAACACTCATTGCCTCTGAAACCGCTTCGCGCTATCTTCGTCAGACGATCGTCTTGTGACCCTTGCCACTAACGGATCAGCGAACTCGAATGAGTCACGCGGCGGCCCTGACTGGTCTCGCTCCCGTAAAAGGAAGCAGCAGGCAGGGACGCGGCACGTGCCCGCACAGATCGCATAAGCCTAACTCAGCTCGACTCACTTAGCAGCAAGACCGAGGAGCGTTATGATGCCAAAAGAATCGCGACGTCGTCGTCAGCTATTTTCCGCTATCGGCACCCTGCTTCTCGTAGGTACGGTAGTCTCTCTGACCGGCGCGAGCCCTGCGAGCGCGCAGGACCTGCGATCCGAGCTACCAATTGTGGCCGGAACCAGACTAGAGGTGCCGGGAATGAGGCAGTGCACCGTCGGAGCGGTGCTGCGTTCGACATCCATTTTCAGCCGACTGACAGCATTCTCCCGCGGGAAGCGCTACCTCCTCATCGCGAAGCACTGTGCTCCAGATGGTGCGGACATCAAAGTGGGCGGTCAGAGTGTTGGGAAGGTCATCTGGACCGCCCCGTCCGATGACCTTGAGCTGGTGCAAGTTGATCCGAATTTCAATCGGCAAGTAGTATGTCAGCCCGGTTCAGTCCATCGATGCACGATTGTCGAGCACGTATATCCGCGCGCATTCGGCCGCGTCTTTCTGGCTCCGAACGGCCGTCCCCGGACGATCCCGATGACAGCTTCTTCCGTCCCGGGTGGAGACGAACGCTTCTGTACGAGTGGCTCCTCGACTGGTGTGAACTGTTCGTGGTCCACCGCGCCTACCCCTCGGACAGGCTTCGCACCAGGAGAGGCAGCAGCCTCGCACACACAGGGTATCGGCGTAATTGCCGGCGACTCCGGCGGTCCTGTTGTGGGAGCAAATGGCCAATTTTATGGGATTATCGTAACGAGAGGCATCGGTCCGCTTCTGGGCCTCATGGGCTACATTCCTTCTTCCCGAGCCCTGAGCGCCGTGGGCTCATACGAGATTGCCCCGCCTAATTGAATGATCGGTTATATCTAGCAGAGAAGCCAGCATCGGGACCCCTCGGCTCGTGAAACGCTCGCATTCCTACAATGCCCCACGAATCACGGAAAGCGAGTATTTTGGCTGGCTCGCGATTAACCGGGGCTCAACGGTTTCACGCCAATGGCCGTGGATCTGAACCGAACGCGATGGCCGGGGCAACGAGGCGTCTACACTACTAGACAAGGCTATTTTTGTAACTTAACGAGGATAACGCGGGAACGATGCAAAAGGACTCCCCTACAGAGCACATCGATGACATTACAAAAGAGCCGATCACCGAGGAAAGCGGCCGCACCATTCCCTTTTCCTTCGATGGCAACGATTATGAGATAACGCTCACTAACCGCCACGCCGAAGCGCTTCGCGAGACCTTCTCGAAATACATAGCAGCCGCTCGTCGGGCTCATAAGAGCTAGCCAACACGCCCCGATGACTCGCACACGCGCAACCAGCCGCTAGATTCGAAGCCAGCGGCCCCAAGGCGCGAATGTAGCCAAGGTGAGAGCAGAGCGGGCTATAGCGTTACCGCCGGACGTTCAAACCTAACTCGGGCCACTCGCACCGATCGATATTCGGTGCCCGCTGGCTGACAGTTACGCTGCCGACTGAGGCGTCTGAGAAAGGAAGTAGCAAGTTGCCGAAATTCATTAGCACGTCGATCAATGAAGGTAGACGATCTAATACTGGAAGGGTGAAGCAGCGTTTTTGGGCTCGATCCCTTTTAGCTGGATTTCTTTTCATCAATGCCGCAATGGTGATTATTGCGCCGTGCGTCGGCAACCAAGCCGCCTCCGCAGTTGAACCTGTTCTCCCTCAGAATCCAGACCGGGGGGTACTTCCGATTATTTCGGGGTCGAAGGTATTGGGACCGGAGTCATACGGTTCATGCTCTGCGGGAGCAGTTCTCATTCCTTCCGCTTGGTATTCACGGCTCACACCGTATCAGCGTGCTACACGATGGGTTGTGATCGCTAAACATTGCGCACCTATGTATGCGAGCATCCATGTAGGTGCGAGATCGATCGGAAACGTAGTGTGGCAATCAGCTGCATCGGATATTGAGCTGGTTAGGGTGTCCCCGGAGCCCGAGAACATGCGGGCAGTTTGCGTAGGTTCAAGTCACCCAGAAGTCTGCGTTCTACACCCCCGCTACAGGCCCCTCGCTAACAACCGAGTATTTGTCTCGGCTGGTGGGGGCGAGGCGCGTATGCCTGTTAGTGGGTGGCAGGACGCACCTGACGATGAACGATTCTGCATCAGTGCTTGGCGATCCGGCGTCAAATGCCTATTTAGCAAAATGACCCTAGTTCCCGGGATGTATCAAGGACCTTACCAGCACCTCTTGGCAGCCGCTAGTAATCGAATCAATAGCGTTGCCCCAGGCGACTCAGGAGGGCCGGCTCTCACGACCGACCGGCACCTTGTTGGTATTATCTCGTCAGGCCTGGGGACCGAGCGGCTTCCCCGTTACGGTTTCTACTACACACCGATGCGTCAGGTGATGCAGGAGCTGCATGCGTACACACTTGGACCGGCGGATATTCCGTCTGCAGAGGATGAAGACAATCCACTCTCACTATCCGACGCCGGCTCTGACGCAGGATGGGCTCTAGCACCTGACATCGAAGAATGATCGGGTGGGCGCATCAACTTCTAGCGGGAGAAAGGTGATTGATTACGTACCACGTCGCACTGTTTCGCATTACGCTGGGTCATCCACGTCATCGCAAAGCGGAGCACGCCTAGCGGTCGCCTCTCTCGGGGCTTACATCAAAAGAACCTCAGCACGATGAATAGGAACGGCCCTATCAGGAATCGGGTAGGGCCGTTCCGGGAATGCCCGTGGCGTCACTATTAAGCGCGAAGCGGATAGTCCAGGCGTTTAATCACCGAACGTTAGCAACGGCGAAGACAACAAAAACTGGGGCTGGGCGAACGGTATCGCAACCCCTGCCCCTCGCCTCAATAAATTTGCGCAGTTTCGCATTCGACTGAAATAATCAGGTCGTTTTCGCGGCTCAAATGTCGGTCTAGAAAAGGTTCATCGCGATGGCCATCTTCCCATTTTCCGCTGACGCCTGGCCGCCGCGCTCGCAGTTGGCGCGGATTTGCGGAGTTGGAATCATAGTAGGCGTTACGGTCCTGTCAGGGATCGTCCCGCAATCGGCTGCTCAGGCGGTCGCAGGTCACTACGTTGAAGTCCAGTTTCAGACGCATTGGGTTGGGAACGTGAAAACAGACCTACAGTCCTTCCGGGTTCTGAAGGACGAGACAACCGTGCGCTGCGTCACTCTTCGTCCCTACAATCCCGGACAGACGCGGTGGCCTTTTGTTCGGATCCCTCTACCCGCGAACACGGATTTTAGCGTTGTTTCGTACAACGGACCAAGCTGCTATGTTGGTAACGCAACCGCAGGTGGATCAGGTGACATTAACACCAGTGTTAGGAACTGGTCACTGGCTACCAATCGGCCCCCTGTGAAGCAGGGGCCGTGACTGATAGGCGAGATTCGGCTGTAGTTACTTGTGAGTTGGACGTAATCGGAGACGGTCTAGGTACCGAGACGCCAGCGCGCGGTCACTAGTGATCGGACGAGGCAACCCGTGCACGTAGTTTGCGGTCATGGCTTCGTCCCGGCTTTTGACAGCCGAATGCTTTCTCCCTCGCAAGGGTCGGGTCTAACAGCTCGCCCTTCCCGTCAGTCTAGGTCTGGTAGCGAGGAGTGAAGCGATACTTCGCCTGGCCGCGCGGCAGCGAAGGCACTGGAGCGGAAGCAAGCGCCGTCGTCCAGCATCGCGGCGAAAGTAGTGATACCTCCATCTGCGAAGAACCCCCTCCCTCTGTCCCAGAATTTGGCCAAGGTATCACCACGTTCGTCTTCGAGCGTCCCTGGATACGCCAACGGAAGTGGCCTTTGACTGGGTAGTGACAGCAACAGGAACCTACGATGCCCGGTGCAGCGGGCTGCGGGGGGCTCGAGGTGGAGCGAGACACTGAAGTTGCCCGATCCTCGCGCGGCGGCGACGTACGCTCCTGCGTCTCGGGTCGCAGCACAAAATCGGACCGCGCGGCAATGACCCCCTGTGGCATGCGATTGCGCCTGATCCCTGCACTCGTCGGTGGCATGTGCTCCAGCACGGCGTATCCCCTCCCCTTAACCGTGCGACACGCTGACGGGGACCACACTTTTCTGCTTTGACTTATCAAGTTCTGGCACGCTTGTGGTTATCGGCAAGGATGCCGGGCAGTCAGTCGTCGATAGCATTGTGGGAGATCGCCTTCGCGCTGTCGACGCCGCGGAGCTTGTCACCCTCCGCACGGAGCAAGTCGTTTTCAACGGCCACGCTCGCTGCGGGCGAAATTTCGACAGGATCGCGCGCTGGAGGACACGGGTCACGTCAGGCGTCCTGAGAGACAGGTAGGCAGGGAATCAACATTCCTCGGTAGGAACCGGTAAAGGGATGGACACCGCCCCTGGCGTCCGCCGGAGGGGTACAAGTCCGTGGAATAGTAACAGGATGACCCAGACAGATCAGTCCATACGCCGAACCGCTGTGGTGATCGGCGCAAGCCGCGGAATCGGTGCCGCAACCGCTCGACGGCTTCTCGCCGAGGGCTACAAGGTCGCAGGCACGCACCGCGCGGGCGGGCAAATTCCGGATGGTGTCGTGCCTGTAGAGCTCGACATCCGAGACGAAACCTCGATCAAGGATGGGATGCGGACGGCGCTGGACGAGCTGGGGCGGCTGGACGTGTTGGTGATCGCCTCCGGCATCACGCGCGACACGCTCCTGATGCGGATGAGCGAGGGGGACCTCGTTGAGGTGCTTCGAGTGAACACGATCGGCCCGATCCTGGCGAGCAAGGCCGCTCTGAGGCCGATGCTCAAGCAGCGGTCCGGCTCAATCGTTCTGCTGTCCTCAATGTCCGTCAAATACGGCGTGCCTGGCCAGACGAACTACACGGCGTCGAAGGGCGCGATCGAGGCGTTCGCTCGATCCCTCGCACGCGAACATGCACAGCAGGGCATCCGAGTCAACGTCGTAGCCCCCGGTGCGACTGATACGGACATGATGTCGAACATGCCGGAAGCAGAACGGGAGGCGATGGTCGAGGAGATTCCCTTGAAGCGTCTCGGACACGTCGACGAGATTGCTGCAGCAATCGTCCACACCGCCGAGAACACGTACATGAGCGGCGCCGTCGTCCAGGTCGGGGGCGGCCTGTGACCGCACTACTCGAGCCCGGCCAGTGGGGCCTGTTCTGCGGGCGCACGGGCAGCTCACTGGTTGCCGCAAACGGTGAGCCAATGGGACCAAGCTCGGCACGGAAGAGCGTCACACTGTTGCCACGCCGCCTGCTGCTCGACACGAAGATCATCGAGCAAGCATTCGGCTCCAACGAGGCACCCGCCGACTCGTCGGCGGAGCTCAACGGGGAGACGTGGGCGCTGCGCTTCCGACCAATTTTCTCCCCCCGCACCTTCACCGCAGTGGGCTGCGAACATTGCAAGCGGTCCGCGACGCTACGGATGGACCAACGATTCTCAACGACCAGTCGCGGGAACGCGTTGCCGGTCAGTCGGAGTGAATGTCGATTCCAGTTAGCTCTAGACTAAGCAAACAAATTGCTGTTGTGGTGGACCATCCGGCGCCACGCAGGGCACCAATCCACTGCGTTTGTGCCGCGAGAGGCCGGTGGTAGTCGACCATGGGGCCTGTCCCACCGTCCCGCAACGTGACGATGCCGGGATAGACCGCGGCCCTCCCGAATGAATTCTTGGCACTCGTCGGGATGCCCGTACACGAGCTGGCCTATTCGCATTGGTCAAAGGAGTTGTCAACATAAAAGTGCTCACGAAAGTCTGTCACAGCTACCCGCTTTGTGCCCTGCATGCCGCGATTGGGCTAGGGCTGATGAACCTGAATTGCGCACGTCTATCATCCCTGTCGCAGGAAGTGCGTCGTTCTCACGCACCCCCGTGCTCGTCGGGGCCAGCTGACGACAGAGCCGCCAACGCGTAGCGCACCATCAGACCTTCTGTTCCCTATCTGAGACAACCGCCTGAAGAGCCCCTCACTGACAACAGTTCACGGCTGCCGGCTATCTCAGGTGAACGAAGCAGACAGCACCAGTTCCCTACGCCGTTGCGCTTATCGACGCACGCCCGGGGATCGATTACTATTGAGAGAAGCCGGCTCGCTCGGCATTACTCGACCACCAAAGGGATAGGAATGATTACCCGTAAATTCACCTCTCACAGGCGAACGGCTCTACTCACTGCCGGCGTCGCAGCCACTCTTGTCACAACCATGGCTGGTCCAACCCAGGCTCAGGCTCACATCTCCGAAGTAGCCCCACGCTCAGCCGCTTCGAGCGTGAAGAGCACGACAACAACTTCGTTCACCGTTAGTACCGAAGCCGGGCCTAACAAGAAATCCTTCGAGGGCCAACGCTTCTTCGGGACGGGAAAGCCCGGTGCACTCGTGATCGTTTGGTACGAAGCGCCGCCCAAAGCAGAGGGCGTCCTCAAGCGTCACATCGCCCAGACACTAGATGGAGACCCTCAAGTCAGTGGTGCAGGACGTTACAGTTTCACCGCATCCTTTCCGAAGTTGCCACGAGGGGCCACCGAGCTTAAGTGGCATGCCCGTCTCTGCGACCCAGAGACACTAGCAGTAATTGCCCGAGTCGATGGTCAGAATTCACTGCAGTAAGAACGTGCTTGTTTTCAAGTCCTCGCTTTCGATCGAGGGCACACAGGAGGTCTAATCGAGCGGAAGGTGGCCCGGTCGACGGATCAACCGGGCCACCTTTTGTGATTTGTAATTACTAATGAATACCAATACGTAACGAACCGGCTGGATTGCATTACCTTCCTCGTTGCTAACTACAAGGATCACGAATCAACCTTGATTCGACCATTTCCGTGACTGTCGGATTCTAAAGCTTAGGCCCGGGTTTCCCGGACCATCGCCCGGACCGCGATCCGTCGGCCAGCAAATACTTTCCAACAAGGAGCTCATGTCGCTCGCGCGTCTCCGGTTCTGGCCTGGCCCGCATTCGAGCAGCTCGCCGGTTTCGAGCAGCGCCGAGTAATTAGTGCCGGCCTCGCAAAGGGCAATAAGGATCATGGCACGGCAACAGGTAGCCAACTCACATTTCTGAGTGACAAAACAGCAAGCTCATCCTCCTACGCAATTAATTATTTTGCGCGCCTACACCATGTCACCGGCAACGGCTATGATTGAGATCCGGGATCGCGATGTCCACTCCTCGCCCTAGGCACGTTCGAAGCAAGCTATAGGTAGTCAGAAATGCAATCAGCGCGCCGGCGAAAGCACAAGCAATCGCTGAAACACCTGGAAGGGCGCAAATAAGCCCCGAAGTCAGGGCACCACCGGTACTGAGGATAAGTCGCGCAGAGTCGGACGACAGATGCCACGTAGTCCAATGGGTGAAACGATGCCAGAACGAGCGCCAGCTGTCGGTTGAAGCATGATCATCTACCACACGAAGACCGTCAAGAGTCGTATTGACGTAGAGCAAAGAACCCGGAGCCGTCGACGAAAGAGGCCCGGAATCCGCGATTTCGGCTCTGACCTCGCGCTTGATTGCGCCGAATGTCTCGGCCCTCTTCTCCTCGTCACTCATCTTGAGGTTTCGATACTCAAACGTCAGTCCGGCAAGGTATTCCACGGAAAGTTTGCCACTGGCGACATCCTCATCGAACGTACCTGCCGCGACGGAGGCGACGGCCGCCGCAGGAGATGCCAAATGAGGGGTCTCGGCGCGAGCCGGATCTACATGACTCACCTCGACAGAAGCAGCCAATACGAACGCCAAGATAGTGACAACTAGATGTTTCGTTCTCCGATTCCTAGAATGAATGTGCATGACTGTCTGCTTCATAATTACCTCCATCCGATCCCGTGAACTGCCGAGAAACCGGAGAACCGTCCTGCGGGAATTACGGGTAAACACTTTAGCTCGAATTATAGTGATACAGGTGATAACAGATGATCCGCGGAACTTTTATTCTGTGGGTAATCTCATCGCGACCGTTCTATTCGAACTCTTGGGCAGCCGAAAGCAACGTTTGTTCCAGACAAACGTAACAGCGGTCGTGCCGGAGACACGAGCATGGCAGCCCGGGAAAGCTCGTCGAAGAGACGCACTAATGACGAGGCCGCATCTCGCGCCCAAGAGTCCGACAAGTTCGTCCTCCTACGAGGCTTCGTAGGCATTGCCAATTTAGCGACTACTGCTCAAAGAACCATTACTACCTAGTACTGTCGCCTGGGAACTGGAGGACCCACCTCTGCGCTTGAGGAAAGCGGGTGAGGGAAGCCGCGTTAGGGCCTGCGGATCATCCGGCAGCGCAATCTGGAACATTTCCGCGTGCGGGCTCTCTACTGATGTGCACAGTCGGGCCCAGCGGGCCGAGGGGGCGGCCTCCAAAGCGGACGCCAGCATCTACAATTTTCGCATTGCTAGCTTTCAGATTTGTGGTATCGATTGCGGTTCCGCTGAACTTCACACCAAGAGCATGCTGATTATCCCAGCCGTTTAGCTCCACGTACCCATTGCGCAGGGTGCTGCTCGACTGGAATCCGTCAACAACTATATCTTCATACCAAGGGATTGCGTGACCTCCGCCGGAGCTGTAATGCGTGTCGAACGACAGCGGAATCTTCGTGTTTAGAACACAGGTATTTTTATAGGTTATCTGGCGCACAACGCCGCCGACAGCCGCAGAACTTTTGATGCGAATACCGGCTGCCGTCCCGCCCATTTTGCCCGTGCTATCCATCCCGTTGATGGTATTGTCGACCACAAGTACGTCACTCACTCCAGCGGTGGTCTCACTTCCAATGGAAATTCCGTGACTACCATCGACAATATTGTCCTTGATGGTGATATGGGCCGAAGGTTGCGAGCCGGCTTTGATTGCAATCCCGTCGTCACCGTCCATTATCGACGAGTGGATCACTGTCACGTCGCTGGCACCCGCGGGGTCAATGCCATCTGTATTTCTGGCCGTAACTGGCGTCTTGATGTGGACGCCCCAAGCCGTAAACCCGGTGCCGTCCTTAAACGAGACGTGACTTCCCGGAGAGTTAATCAAATCGAGGCTATAGAGTGTTACATCGTTCACCTTTTGGGCCTGTAGCAAACGTGGAACGTTCTGATATCCTCGGTCTTTCGCCGCCTGTGCAAGCTGCCACCAAGACAGTCCTCGTCCAATCATCTCTTGGTCCCCGCGGCCATCGATGGCCCCGCGCGCCCCATTGCGGTTCTCAGTCGATTCGATTCCGGAGTGATTGGCTAGGCTTATGAAAGGAACGCAACCATTCTCTTTCGAAGAAATCGTTCCGCAAGCTACCCCACCAGGGGCTTGGAAGTCAGCCGGATTGCGTGAAGCGAAAAGCGTGACCTCGGGCGCCAGAAGAAGGATCTCGCCGGCGTGGAGTTGAAGAGGTCCGCTTAGGAAGTCCCGGCTCTCTCCCGACGGCGAGAGCTGGATTACAACCTGATTGCCGCCTGATTTCGCGCATTCGTCGAGTGCTTGTTGTATACGATGAGTGTCAGGGGGAACACTTTCAGTCTCCGCATTCGCTTGCCGATCGTGCATAGACACTGCCGCCGTGAGCGTTGCGCAGACGCTTTCTGGGATTGACGGTTCCTTGACTTCTCGGCGGTCGCCAGAAGCGACCGAGAACGACCCAGGACCGACTTCACTGTTGAACGGTTGGACATTGGATAGGAACGAAGTAATGATAGTGGAACAGATAGCAAATGTGACTGCTAGGACTTGACGGCGGTTCAATTACAACCCTCTCGCTGGTTAGCGTGGCTACGAATGGGGAGAAGAATAGAATAAAATCGCCTCCGTAGGAGACTCCGCTATTGACGGCTTTCGTACAGACGAGCCGAAGACATAATTTTCCCCTTCGAACGCGTCTTGACCCTCAAATGTCTTTCTGCAGTGGCGCGCAAAGACCCGCTCGATGTCTCAAATCAGTTTTAGCTCACGCTGGGGTCTTCGCACTCCAGGCACGGTTGTAATGTACATCGCAATATACCGCTCAATAATGAAGGTTCACTCAGGCCTCCCGTCTCGTCGTGCATCTCCGCGATGAATGAGATCTCGCGCGGATAGAACTGTTCGCGCGACACTTCCTGTGGTCTGTCCGGTCAAAGAACGCTGACGAAACCGACGTTTGCCATTGACGGGAGGGCGCAGTTGACGGTTCCGCTCACGAGACGGGTCGCTTTGGGAACGACGAGCGACAACCAGTGTCTAAATATTGCCCATCCCACGTCCGACGGCGTAATGCAACTGTTGCGCATCTGGCATCACCCGAGACGGTCCCTTTGTACGCAGGGACTGCTGCTGGTTCGGTTGGCTCCTGACAGGTAGGCGAATGCATTCCTTCGCACTTCTGCAGAAGAACGTTCTGAACCTGAAACGTTGGGAGACCCGGGAAGAGCTCCGGCGCGCGATCGTTACGTGGATCGAGGGGATTTACGACCGGAAACGGCGCCAACGTGGTGTGGGGAAGTTGACCCCGAATGAGTACGCGGCAATCATCGACCGAACGGTCACCCTCGCGGCATAAACGAACGAGTCAAACAAACCTCCAGCAATCCGCAACTCCTGGCAACTTGGTGAACGACGCTATGCGCACCTGGAGTGCGAGGCTCCCCATTCCACTAAGGCAGGACGCAGGCAACTTAGGAGAAGGCCATGCGCCTGCCCGATCGTCTCTTTCGCACCCTCGGCCCTCCACAGCTAACTGGGCGCGGGGGCAGATTGGACGAAGTGGTGCTGGCATCTCGTGCGTCACCCGCTTGTCTCGTGAACAGCGGAGAGTCGGAGTGCGGGGCCGTTGCAGACGTGCTTAAGCCGGGTATACCTCATCCGATATACGAGCAATATCGCTAACCAAACGACTCGTTAGCCTCTACCGCAAAGCTGCCTCAAGTTACAAATACTCACTTCGGGCATCAGTCACGCACGACCTCATACGCTGGCTGCTCACGAAAAAACAGACCGATGGGAATGTAAGCTTCGATAGTTGGGAACCGGCTTTCGGGGTCGCCGCCTTGAACATGAACTCCATAAATCCTACCTGACTGGCTAACCACGGGTCCGCCAGAGTCCCCGTCGCTCGTATTGGCCCCAAAAGTCTCGGAAAAAGCTTGACCGGCACCGGGCTCGAGATCGGGCGGTTTAGGGACGCTTCGGAAAGAGCAAATTACACCACTGCTTCGACCACTTACGCAGTAAATCTCTCGCGGTGCAGGCGTTCCAGTTCCTTGGACCGCTACAGATTGCTCATGCCCAGCCCGATTGCGAATCAGAATTACTTGACCAGAAGCACGAGGTTGCCAATCGACCACGATATGGCATCGCACGAAACCGCCAGATGTACTGTGGCACTGCTGGTGACGGCTGGACAAAGGCTCGATACGGACAAGGGCGAGGTCGTAACGCCCGGAGATCCAGGTGACGGCCCCGACGCTTACAGTGCCAACACGCACCGTCTGGCCAGTCTCCGATGCGCAGTGCCCAGCCGTTACAACGTAGCGAACCGCTCGCGCATACTGGGATAGCCGCGCAAATATGCCTGTGGAGCGAACGACCGGGCCAGCCGTGCAGACAGCATCTGGTGAAAAGTGTGGACCCGATCGAGTTCCGGCGAATACGAGCTGAGTTCCGGCTCTCACTGGCAAACTGTTCCGTGCAAGCGAATCAGCCGCATCTGCCGATTCCGAGATGACAGCGGGTGCGGCAAACGCAACAATCATCGCGACTATAGCGACAATTGCAGTCGGATGATTACGTGAACTTCGAATACCCATTAATACTCCATTACCCTGTGATCGCATTTGCCACGATCGCAAATTGCCAGCATAAAACGCCTGCGGACTCGTAGCCGGCATTCTCCGGAATAGTACAGCTATCCATAACGCTATACCGATGAAGCGAGTTGGGCGCTGAGGTTATGCTCAGGCGGGTATATGTGTCCCAGCGGAATCTGCGGCATGCTGCTTCGAGGCCGCGATCCGTCTAGAAGGGTCCCGCGGGCGTCCCGTTAGCGACTGGCTGCTCTTAGGCAACGCGGTCGACGATCGATTTCGCCCACCGATCGATTTCGCCCACCGTGTTCAGCGATCTGTCGCACCTAATCTATTCAGCCGCTTCCATCGTTGACGTGCGCGCAGAGATGTATCGCTGCTGGCGATGTTCAATTGTCAGATTCGATGACCCACAAGGTTGGTGTTATCGGTCACGACTCCACGCTTCGCCAAAGCCAACCACATCCGCCACTGGTTAAGAACAGGACTGCTGGAGGTTTGTTTGACTCGTTCGTTTATGCCGCGAGGGTGACCGTTCGGTCGATGATTGCCGCGTACTCATTCGGGGTCAACTTCCCCACACCACGTTGGCGCCGTTTCCGGTCGTAAATCCCCTCGATCCACGTAACGATCGCGCGCCGGAGCTCTTCCCGGGTCTCCCAACGTTTCAGGTTCAGAACGTTCTTCTGCAGAAGTGCGAAGGAACGCATTCGCCTACCTGTCAGGAGCCAACCGAACCAGCAGCACCTCCGCTTCAGACGCTTGTACCCGCCTGGGCAACCCCTGCAGTAAGCGGAGGGCAGGAGTGTCCCAGACCGCGTGCCTGCCGCCCACCATCCAAAGGCTCCCGCGTCCAATAGCTGAAACCAACACATTTCGGTCAAAGCATCGGCTGTCTCTAATGGTCCTTGGCTGGCCGCAGGCCTGCTGACAGGCTGGCGCGGTCCCGGCTCGTGGTGTGACTCTTCGGCTATCTGTCCGGCCCTGCGGCGTGACACTCGTCCGACTCGTTCGCCGCGGGAAGTGGGGCTGGTGCCAGCTCGTCCGCTGCGATGGCTTGATAGAAGGTCGTCCAACCCGTCACCTGGCTGTGAATCGTTAGAGATCCGCCCCGCAACGGCTCTCCCCGGGCCGGGAACCAACACGGTTCCCGTCTTGGAAGGAGTCCCGCATGCCCTTCGTCGCAGACGAGTACACGCATGTCATCGGCGTCGACACGCACGCCAGAACCCACACCTACGTCGTCCTCGCCCCCCCGCACCGGCGGCATCGTTGATATAGCGACTCTTCCAACAAGTCCGGCGGGTGTCACCCGCGCACTGGCATGGATCGACCGTAGAACCGCCAGTCGACTCGCCGTGTCGAGGGGACTAGCTCTTCGTGTCGAGGGAACTAGCTCTTATTGAGCGTCCTTGACGGAAGCGCTGCAGCAGGCTCATATCCCTGTCGTCGAAGCGGCCGCCAAACGCAAGCCAGTTTTGAGGCTTCCAAGAGGAAGGCGCTCCCCAGCTCGCTCCACTTTTACAATTACGTCAGGACCCATCCGCCGGCTCAACAATCTGCCTGGACATCACAGCTAGCAAGGCTCAAAGGAAGCTTTCAGTGGCACTCCAGGTCAGGGTTCGAGAGTGTCGGTCTCCGTCGCCAGTGCGGCTGCGAGGTCGGCTTCCGAGGGCAGGGCAGCGCGGACCGCGGGTGGGAGGAGGTCGTAGCTGGCGACACCGATCGGGGTCTGCTGACCCGCGAGGGAGTACCGGACAACGGCGTCGTTCTTACCCGCCACCAGCAGCAGGCCGACGGTGTCAGCGTGCTGGGGGCGGCGGAGCTTGTCGTCGACGAGGGCGACGTAGAAGCCGAGCTGGCCGAGGTACTCGGGCTTAAACTTCCCGGTCTTGAGCTCGACGACCACCCACCGGAGCTGTCGATGACCACGTACCGGAGCTGCTCGACGTGGAAGAACAGCAGGTCGACGTAGAAATCGTCCCCGTCGACGTCGAAGTGCACCTGCCGGCCCACAAACGCGAACCCTTCGCCGAGCTCGCGGAGAGTGTCGATGATCCGGTCGACGAGTGGCTGCTCGAGGTGGCGTTCCTTCGCGTCGCCATCCAGGGCGATGAAGTCCAGCACATATGGGTCTTTCGTGATCTGCTGCGCCAAGTCCGACTCGGCCGGTGGAAGGACCTCGGCGAAGTTCGTCGGCGCCGCCTCCAATCGGGTATGCGCATCGGACCGGATCTAGTGCCCGAGGACATTCCGGGACCAGCCATGCGCAGCCGCTTGGGCGGCGTACCAGTCCCGGAGCTCACGATCGTCGAGCCGGTCCAGGAGGACGGTGATGTGACCCCATGGCAGTTGTGCAACAGCCTGTTGCAAAGTCTGCTCCTCCGGCCAAGCCGCCCCGAACGCACGCATGTACGCAAGGTTGCGTGGGGAGAACCCCTTGATCTCCGGGAACTCCGCACGCAGATCCGCCGCGAGCCGACCGATGACGTTACTCCCCCACCCCTCATCGCCCTGACGCTGCAAGATCGTCGCACCGATCCCCCAGTACAGACTGACAAGCTCAGTGTTCACGCGGCGCTACGCGGCAAACCGGGCAGCGCGCACTTGCTGCTTCAACTCCGCAAGAGCAGCGGCGTAGCCGGATACGGATGGCAACGAATCAGTCATCACCACTCAGTCTGCCCGACTGAGGGATCGAACGAGCGCTCAACAATGCGCCTCACGGGAACACCTATGCCAGAGTGGATACGACCCAGAGCGAAAGGCCACCTCACTATGGCGCAGAAAGTCACCACGCACCTCGTCGACGACCTCACCGGCGACACCATCGAAGACGGCCACGGCCGCACCGTCACGTTCAGCTTCGACGGCAGGCACTACGAGATCGACCTCAGCGACGCCAACGCCGAAACCCTCCGCGAAACGTTCTCCGACTATACCGCCGCAGCCCGCAAGGTCACCGGCCGAGCCGGCCGTGGCAGCGCCGGCGGCGCGCCGAAGCGCGGGAACTCGGAAGAGCTCGCGAAGATCCGCGAGTGGGCGAACGCGAACGGCCACGAAGTCTCCTCCCGCGGCCGCATCAGCCAGGCCGTCCGCGACGCGTACGACGCCGCACACTGACGCCACTCCCCAACGAGAAGAGCCGCCCCCCCTTCATGGTGGCCAGCTCTTCGCGTTGGCGCCGATACGGCCCTCTTATGACGGTCCAGGTGGCCGCTCAGCAGCCGAATGCGCGTTGCAAAGCGAGTTCTATGATCGCTGACCCGCGCTGCTCGTCGCTGCCATCAATGCGGCAGGTTCCGTCACGGATGAGCCGGATCTTGCAAGACGATCGCGTGAGAGCGCCCGGTCGGCCCGTGTGATTCGCGTGGCTTGATCGGTCTGCGGTGCCGGAGCGGAGAGCGCACTCAGCCCTTGACCGCCCGGACCACTCGAGTTGCACAGCGCACTGAGTGCCGTTTCAACAGACGTTCGTCTAATCAAACCCGTCGATTTGTCTGCGAGTCACCCGACAGTTTCCACACCGTCGTCTGACGCCCGGACCATCAATGCCGGGTGATCGCCACCCGAACAGCATTTCGAAGGGATCCGATGATGGAACACGCCGTCCGACCGCGCACCACAGCACGGGTGCGGAAGAACCTGCTCACCACCGCCGTCTTTGCCACGGCGACGCTGCTCGCCGCCCTCGGCGCACCCAGTCCCGCGGCAACGGCCGCCACGATCCCCGGCACCACCGAAGGTCACACTGCCGCGCAGAGCGCCGTCATCGAATCGATCGAGCACGGAACCATCGCCGCGGACATCGACGCGGGACGGGTCTCCACGGACGCACTCGAGCAGCTCGCCAGCACCGGCTTCACGGCCAACGGCCACACCGTCGCCCCGTGGCTGAACCTGGACGGCTCGGCCACCACCACTGCTGACGTCGCAGCAGCACACCTCAGCAAGAACGACGTCCGCCAGGTGCAGGCTGCACCTCCCGCGAGCTCGGGCACCGCTGCAGGAATCACGGAGAGCAAGCACTGGTGGAACAACCACGAGTTCTACATCTCGGGCCCCGTCGTGAAGACGATCATCACCGTGGGCGCCGGCACCTACCTCGCCGCCGTGTGCATCACCCTCGACCTATCGAAGATCTCGTGCGCGGCACTCGGCGCGGTCGTGGCTGGATCGGCCGAATTCATCAAGAGCGGAGGCTGCGGCCGCGGCTACTACTTCGACTTCCCGAAGGTGTGGAAGTCGCACTGCTCCTGATCCACAACGACGGGGCGAAGGTACCCACAAAGCCGGGACCTTCGCCCCTCGGGCTGCAACGGCGACCCCTCGCAGCACCTCCAACAACGACCAGCCCGGAAGTCGATTCAGCCGTCCCATCCACAGCGGTCAGGGCCGATCGGACGCTGGCTCCGTCCGGTCGCGGCGTAAAGGGCGCGCGTTGCGGGCCGGTGAGATCGACGACGGAATCACGGTCGATGCCATTTGCGTGTGTGACCTGAGTGATGCTGCGGTCGGTACCGTGGGAGCTGATGACCTGCCAAGGCGACATAGAAGGGCTGTATCGTCCGGCTATCCGACGCGGTGAGAGACGAAAAGCGGCTCGTGATCATCAGCGGTGCCTTCCAAAGCGACAACGATCGGCGCGCGGTACTCGCTGCCGCAGCCTATGCAGCCCGGCTGCGCCGCGTACTCGTCGTCGTTGATCGGGCTCATACCCTTTGTCGCCTCTCCGAGGCCGTTGCTACGACCAGCGTTATCACCGCGTCACAACCGCTCAGGGGTGATGCCGCCGCGGTCGAGCGTGCCCGTGATGGCGATGAGGACCGCCGGGGCGCATCGAGCCGAACGAGCCGACAACGGTGTCCCGGTGAGCCGGATCGATGACGCCGACGCTCCACGGGTCGTTGCCGCGGTGGTGGCCACGAACGAGGACGTCACCGCCGGCGCTGATCATCCAGTCTCCGGCCCCGCCCTCCGCGGTGTCGAGAACCGCACCGGCATCGCGGGGTGTGAGCGCCTTGACGACGCCGGAAAGGTCGATCACCCCATCGGGGCGGTGGGGGGGTGAACGATCCGCCGGTCCGTTCCCGCCAGTCGAGCGCGAGTGCGTACACGTCGCGAACTTCGGTGGGGGTGTCCGCGAGCCGGAGCGATACGTCGGCGACACGGCTGAGCACGTACGACGGGTCGTAGAGGCTGTACCGGTGGTCGTAGCCGGCGAACACTGCGCGCACCGCTGACGCCGTCTCCGGAGTCGCGCCCCGGAGACTCACGACGGTGCCCATCGTCTCGAAAGTCGCGACGCCGCTCACAGTCCGGCCTTGTCGATCGCGGACTGAACGGACGTCGTGTAGCCCTCGCTGGTGAAGGTCGCGCCGCTGACGGACGGATCTGGGCGGACTGCGCCTGCAGCGCCTCCTGCCGGAGGATTGGGGCGGCCTGTTGGCTTGATCTGCACCGACCGGCCGTCGCTGTTCGTGAGCTGCAGCGCGGTGGCGTCAGTGATCTCCCCTGTTCGCAACGGCGATCTCGACCTGCGCCGGACCGTACCGGGTCTGGGTCGTGTCGCCGGGAAAGGTGCCGGTGGCGGACGACCCACCGGTCTTCCCGGTGCCGGTGGTGCCTCCGCTGGTCCCGCTGCTGGCGCTGTCGCCCGTCAACACGGTTCCGGTCGTACCGGCCGACTCTCTCACCCAAAGCTATCGGTTGCTATCAGTTGCGATCTGATGGTTCCGTGTGCTGGCGCTGGATTCGAAGGCAGCGTCGAGCGCTCGAGCGTCGCTCCAGAGGGCCGTGATCCGAGCGAGAATCTCGTCAGCGGTGGCGTCCACGGCACCGAGCTCGTCGTAGGTCTCCTGCAAGGTGAGTTGCGCGAACCGGTACGGTTGGCGAACCACCGGTCCGACAGCCTCTCGATCCGTCTCGTGTGCGGCGGCGGCGGCGCGTCTACTGGAGATGATGCTCGTCATCGACCTGCTAGACAAGGTGAGCCCGGTACGGGCCCAGCCGTGCACGTCTAACGGCAACAGCAGCTGCTCTGCTCGGCGCCACTGCCCCGGCAGTGGCTGCTCGCAGTCATGCTGATCGAGATTGCCCTTGGTGGGATCGAGCAGGCCGATGACGTCGCCTCTAAATCCGGCCCAGACCAGGCCCACAATCCGCAACCACCGGGTCACCGCGCACGCCGCACACGCCGCTGGGTCGTCGGCGGAGGGGACGACCGTGCCGCGGATGCGCACGATGCTCGTCACTGCGACATCGTCCGCCGTGATGGCTTGCGCCTGCTGGCGGGTCAGGCGCAGTACGCCGAGGAGGACGATGAGGAACGCGTCGCGCCGGCCGCGGAGCCCGATCGGGTACCGGTACTTCGGGATCGCCGCGAGCACCTCGCCCACAGCATCAGCCTCGGCGTCAGTGAGTGATGGTCGCGGCCACACACGGTCTTCGATGACGGGGAGCGGGTTCAGGTGGCCGGCGGCGAGGTGGTGCGCGCGGATCGCGCGTCGGCGGAGCCGCTGCGTCGACGCAGCCCCAGGGAACTGGGTCAGGAACTGCTCGATCGTGGCTGCCGTCGCCGGCAGCGGCTCGTGCCCGGTGGCGCTGCACCACGCTATGAACCTGCCCCAGTGCGCCTCGAGCAGGACCTCCGTGTCGGGGTGAGGTGTGGGTGGGGTGTGCGGGGTCATAGCCGCATCCGGGTGACGGCGTTGCGGACCAGGGGTGTGTATTCGCGGTCGTAGATCTGCAAGGTCGAGGCGTTGGTGTGGTGGGTCTGGTTCATGATCTCCACGTCGGTCGCGCCGGCGTTGCGTGCTTCGGTGACGAACCCGGCACGGAGGGAGTGCCCAGACCAGCCCTCTTCCCCGAGCCCGGCGGCGTGTGCGCGGCGGGCGGCGGCTTTGCCGACCGTGGTGGGGCTGATGCCGGTGTTCCGGAACAGGCCCCACTTCGACACGGCGCGGAAGAACGGCATCGATGGCGGTAGCCGGTCCGGGCCGAGCCCGTCGGTGCAGACGTGGACGGCAAGGGTGGCGCCGGTGAGCGCGGCGAACAGGCCGGCTTCGCCTCGTGCGTCCTGCGCGGCCATGAGCCGGGAGAGCCGGATGAACGCGCACGGGGCGCAGGTGACCGGGTTCGCGCCCTGCTGCAGCACCTTGATGCGGCCGGCACCGTCCTGGTCCGTTTTCGACTTCCGGATTCGGGCGTAGACGCCTTCACCGTCGACGAGGCGGAGATCTCCGACGGTCAGTGCGGTGAGTTCGGACTCGCGGAACGCGCCGACGAACCCGAAGAGCAGCAACGCCTGATCTCGTGTTCCGAGGGCGCCGGTCTGCAGGTCGGCGACGTCGATCTGCAGCAGGGTCGTCTGCAGCGCCTTCAAGGTCATCGGTTTCGCTCGCCGGACCGGCACGGACCGGGTGCGGCGGATCCCCTTGAGGACGTCGCGGACGATCGGCGTGGTGCCGGGTGGGGTGTGGCCGCGGCGGGCGTGCTCCCAGTCGATCGCGGCGACGTAACGACTGATCGTGCCGGGTGCGTACCGCTGGGCCCCGTCCGGCAGGACCGCGTTGGCCTTGTCGGCGAGGAACGCCGCGACCTCCGCCGGGTCCACCGGTGCCGTGGTGATCTGCTCGAGCTCATGCGGTTCGGAGATCTCGTGGTCGCGGAACCCGGCGCGCCACCGGGCGAACTGCCGCAGGTCCGATCGGTACGCGCGAACGGTGTTCGGCGACAAGGACGCTTCGGCAAAGACCTGCGGTGACGCGTCCGCCGGCACCACCACGGCACCCGAGCCGCTCGGGCGCCCCTCCCCCGCTGCGGTGCGGAGCCGCGCGAACGCCGTCCGGGAACGCTCCACTGCGGCGCGCTCCTCAGCAGACGCCGCACGACCGACTACGCGGACGCCCGGCGAGCTCGTTCGGACGCTCGCCTCGCTCGCCTCGTCCACATGACCTCGCTCCTGCCAGCGGCACTGTGTACACCTACCGTATCAGTTCCGATAATAGTCATTCTCGGAACGTCTTGGCGGGGGCGGAAGCGACCAGAGCGACCAAGATGTCGCCGCGCAAACAACTTGTCTCCTTCGCGCAGAACTTGTCGCCGATGGCTCCTATGAGTTCCAAGGAATCTGTCGAATTCCACACTGTCGCGTCGCAAGCGCCACCAGCAGAGAATTCTTTGAGAATTCACGGCTGGGGACAGCCGCGCGATGAACCTCAGCGGATTGCCGATGGGACGACCGAGAGCCCGAACGCCGCGGTCGCCGCACGCGGCCGGCTGGGCATCACGAGCCCTTCATTCCGGCTGTTGGGGCGTCGACCCACAGTGCCGGGGGTGCGTCGGCAGCGCCGGTCGGCAGCGCGAACAAATGCGCCCCCGTCGACGTGCCGCCTCGGTGCCTCCCTAGCGCCGAGACCGCCATCGCTGCGACGGCCGCTTCGTCGGCGGCGGACCCGTGAAACGTCGGAATCGAGCAGCCGCGAACTGGTGTGACTTGATCACTGGGTGCAGCCCTCCTCCAAAACCCGTGGTAGGCCTCCAGCTGCGGCTGCTCGAGTACAGACCGCCCAATCGTGTGATCGATGGACGCCAAGGAACGGGTGTCGCCGATGCCGCGCACCGTGACGATCCCACGGGACCCGGTGGAAGGGTCCGTCGCCAGCTGAGCCACAACGGCACCATCGCATTCGAGGTGCGTCAACGCGGTCTCAAGATCGACGCCGGCCGCGAGATTCGCGGTTGCGTCGACGATGAAATCGGCACTGGTGAACGCTGCGACGGCTGCGGAGTGATCGAGGTCAGTCAGTACATCGACATTGACATCGTCGGCGATGGCTTGCAGTCGCGCGGCGAGGGCGTCATCCTTTGGACGACCGACATCCAGTTCGACGTAGTTCTGACGCACGAGTAGTCCCCGGGTGATCATCGCCGGATCTGCCAGCACGATCCGCGCGACCCCAGCGCGCACGACGAACTCGGCGAACCAAGAACCGAGCGCCCCGCATCCGATGAGGGTCACCGTGCTGCCAAGGAATCCAGCGGCGTGGGTTCCAACGTCGCGCCGGGTCGAGACGCCAGGCCGGTCGTCAGACATAGCCCGCCATGTGATCGCCGCCATCGCCGTCGCAGGAGTGATGGCCCGCAGCGCGGTGATCCCGTCTTCGTCGATCCAGCCGGCCGCGACGTGGCGTTCTCCGCCAGCGGGATGAGGGATGCCGAGGAGCATGTACATGCCATCCGCAGCGGCGGGCCGGTTCGCGGCGTTTTGCAACGTCCGCACCATCATTGCGATGTTGGAGTCCTCCGCCGCCCTGAGCCGGTTGATGAGCGTGCCGATCGTGTCCCCGACGCCATAGGGCAGGGGCGCCGCGACGGGAAGGAACACAGCGGGGACGGCGCCTTCGACGGCATTGCCCCGAACATCAATGCGTCGGGCCGACCGGCGGGTGGCCCAAAACAGCGCCGGTTTGTCTGGCATCTGCGATCGCACGGATAGCATCTCGCCGTTCTCTGCGCCCGCCGGGACGCCGCCGATCGCGTGGTACAGCGAATCGCGTGCCGAGAACCGGCCCTCGGCAGCGTCCGCCAGCCAGTCGTAGAGTCGGTTGAAGAATCCGATAGCACCGCCGGCAGGATCCCACTCGCGGGCCGGATCTAAGTACAGACACAGTTCGCGGCCGTAGAGGACATGTGGTGCCCCGACGAACCGGTCGTGGGCAACCGTCACGGCCGGTGGTCGAGCCGAGTCCTTGCGGACGTGAACTTCGACCTGTTCATGCAAGTCCAGGGCGAGCCCGCCTGGTTCGCGGGCGACGTTGCCGGTATTGATGGTGATCAGCAGCACGAGGTGGCCAAGCGAGTCGACTTGTCGACGTTCATTCAGCCGGATTGGGAAGTGCGGGTCGTTCGCGAGCGTGCGCGTCTCGCCCAGGAATGCCATCTGCCAGTCGGTCGGCTGGCGATGAGCGGTCATCCAGCGCGACCCGCGATGAAGGACGACGCTGCCGACTCCTCCGGCTTCCCAAAACGCTGCCGGCCAGTAGAGACGCCGGCCTCTTTGAACCCCGGGCCGAACAGGCTCTGCCACAGCTCGACGCTCTCGTCCTTGTCTGTCGACTCGTACGCCTGAGTGGTGGTGTCGGCGATCGTGTGCAGCCGCTGACGGAAGTTCGCGTACGTCTCTTGGGTCCAGCGATGGTCGAACGTGAGACCCGTCCCGGACGGGTCTGTCACCGACGGCTTGTTCTCGCGTGCCCACACGTAAGCGTCGAGGTCATTGACGAGGTGGAAGAACGAAGATGGCAGATCGGCGTAGTAGCCAGAGTCGTGGATCTCGTTGGCAGAGGACACGCGATCGCCAAGCATCGTCGTCAGCAAGATGGAGCGGACCCCGTTGAAGCTGTTGCGGTTGTCCCGTACCCACTTGAACAAGCGAATCACCTTACGGAGGTTGCCATGTGTGTCGGCGTCCTTCGCCTGCATCCAGGTGGTAAACCCGGACGGGTTCGTCGGCTCCCAGATGTTGTCGTCGTAATTTGCAATGTGGCGGACACCGCCGCGCTCGATGGACGGGACGACGTCAACGTGGAAGTCGTTTGCGTAGAGGACGCGGACGCAGCGCGTCTTCCGATTCAGCGTCATCCCGGTGTAGTCGTGGTGGTCGTTCAGCGCCTTGCGGGTGGCGTTGAGGTAGTCCTTCGGGGTCCACGACGAATCGTCGGCGAGGTGCAGCGTGAAGTCCGCATCGAAGTCGCGCCCACCTGACGGGTTGATGATGGTTTTCTGCGCCCAGGAACCCTGCTGCGACATGTCGTGCACCATCGGACCGAGCGTTTCGTCCCGGTTCAACGCGGCGTAGATACTACCCGCGCGGTTTTCGAGTGACTGAAGACGAGACGCGCTGAGGTTGACGCGATCCGTCAACAGCGTGTCAAAGTGGGCGGCGAGCTTCACGAGGGCTCCGTTCGGGTCGGGCCGGCAGAACATGACCGCTTATCGTGTTCCGTGGGTGTTCATAGCCTAATCCCGACCACCGACACGCCTGGGAGTGCGCAGTGACTGATGACGATGTGGCCGCACCAATGAGACGGGTGCGCCCCACGCCGCTCGCGGAACGGGAAATCTGGGCCAAGTCAGCAGGCCGGTGCAACTTCTGCGCCAAGTACCTCTTCGCCGAGGAATTTGACTACAAGCCCATTGCGGTCGGCCAGATCGCCCACCAGGTCGGTGCTACAGACGGTCCGAAGTCACCCCGAGGCCAGGCGCCCCTTACGGCAGACGAGCGATCGGAGCCCTCGAACCTGATGCTGCTGTGCCAGCCCCATCATCAGATGATCGACGGCGATCCCGACCGTTTCCCCGTGGACTGGCTGCAGCAGACGAAGCACGATTTTGAGACCCGCGTACGAGAGGCCACGAACTTCGCCTCACTCGAGCCCAGCGCCGCCGTCGTGCTGACGGCTCCGATCCGCGGCAACGACGTATCGATCACGCGGGAGCAGATCTCCGAGGCGTTGCAGTTCGAGAGCCTTCGCTTCGCTGGTGAGCACTACCGGGACTCAACTCTAGAGGTCCGACTTCAGCTACCCGAGAGCCGCGAGGAGTCGTGGAACGCGGGACAGATGACCATCCATCACAGGCTTGAACGACTTCAGTCGATGGTCGATGATGTCGGGGCGGAGTCTGTGAGTCTGTTCGCGCTAGGGCCTATCCCATTCCTCGTCGACCTTGGTGCATCGGTTGGCAACAAGTACCCCGTCAACGTGTTCGAGCCGCACAGCGTGGGCAGTCGAACCCGCTGGCGGTGGCCTGTCGAGCCCGGCGAGCCGAACGAGTTCGCCATCGATGTCCCGTCCCCAGACCAATCAGCAACCGAGCTGGTCGTATCCGTGTCGCTAACGGCGGCGGTCCAACTCGATCGGGTGCCAGGTCCGGTCGCCGCGCTGCCGCGGGCAAGTCTTCGCATTGATGGCGAGCCGCGAGTCGGCGCGATCAACTCGCAAGAGACGCTTCGAAACTTCGTCCGAGCTTGGCGGACGCTTCTGCAACGGGTCGAGGACGCGTTCCCTTCTGCAACGAGGGTCCACCTCGTCGCGGCCGTCGGATGCGCCGCCGCGATCGAACTTGGCCGATGGCGTATGCGCGACGCCCACCCCGAGTTCGTCGTCTATCAGCTACTCGAAGACCACACGTACCAAGAGGCGATCACTATTCGTTGAGCTGCCCGTCACTGGCTCAGGGATGCGAGAACCAGAACCGAGCGATCCTGTGTGGCGGACGAACAAGCCTGACGACACACAGCAAAGCGGTTTACACGTCAGACGTGAGCCCGCTCAGGGGGTCCTTGACAAAGCGGCATCGATGCTCTCGTACGCCGATCGCACGGTGGCGGTGACGTCAAGACCGGCGGCGGCGACGTTCCGGACGACAATGGCGGACGAGTTGGTGTGTTCGACTCGTCGACCGATCGCTTGCGTCTTTTCCGATGTGAGCTCTCGCGCCCAGATCAGGTCGTACGAGGTTGCGTCGAAGAGGAGGAAGAGGGCGTCATCGAAGTCGAAGGACCTGAACGCTGAGAAGTTCTGAGACCGGCGGTCAGCGGGATCAACAAGGCGCGCCTTGACCTGGATGCGCCGGCCGTTGGGTGTAGTGAGGTCGTAGCTCTTCTCTGAAATGGGCGCAAGCGTGCCACAGTAGGCGCGGAGCGCGATCGTCTCAGCAAGATCACCCAGTGGCGCGTTGCGTGTGCGGACGACCCCTCGCCGCAGGAGCTCGTCGAGGACAGCGACGTGTGATGCGAGCAGCTGCCGAACGGTCAGCTCCTGCGGGCGGAACGCAAGCGTCACCCCTTCCGCCGGGCCTACGCCCAAGTCGGTCGGGGTCATTCAGCGGATTCCTGGTACCGCAGTGCCGGCAGGCTCTGCACGATGCGCACCGTTTCGACACTGACGGTCACGATGCGTTGGATTAGCTCAACGATGTACGCCGGATTGCCGTGCTCGGCACCCCAGTCGTTGGGGTCGTTGACGATGCCTGAGGCCTTGTCGGTCTTGACTTGGTATCGCTCGAGGATCCAGTCGAGTGCCGACCGAGAGCCAAGCTTGTATTCGTGCGCCATGGCTGGGATGCCACTGATCGTCACGCCGGGCGCTACGTGAATGACCGTACGGTCCCAGTTGCCCGCCTTGCCGCCGTACCGCATCTTCGTCACGCGCAGGTCAGCGGGAATCGGCCCACTGAGCTCTACCGGGTACAAGTCGGCGCTTTCGTACCCAATGTGCAGCTCGGACAGCGCCCGACCTGCCGCCGCAAACGCCCGGAAGTCGGCCGGATCTGTCAGTTCCGGGATGCGCGGCAGCATTTTCTTCAGATCAGCGTCGAACTCGCGTCGGTAGTCCTCGGAGTGCAAGAGTCCGTAAACAGCGAAGAACACGTCATCAGCAGTGACTTCCTGCCCGTACAGCTGTCGGTAGGTGGCGAGGGCGGCGTCGGTGATGTTGTCGCGCCGCTGTGGTCCGTCGAACAGCGCAAACGTTCCGCCCTGTGGCTCGACGTCGTACACGTACCGAGGGAAGAACTGACCGCCCGACCCGGCTCCGGTCACATGCAGATCAGGGATTGCGTCGATCATCAAGACCGAGAAAGGGACTGCCGAACCGGCTCCCACGTAGTAGAAGCCATGGTTGCGCTGGCCCGAGTGGAAGTACGACGCGTGCTGAGCGGGCCGGTGAATGAGGCGAGGGTCGAAGCACAGCTGCTGACGGTTGAAGGGACGATAAATACTTGTTGTGATTTGGTTGCTGCCGACGTTGATTCGCTCTTTACGTTTGAAGCGGGCGAGTAGCGACGAAGACCAGCTGATGCGTTGGGGATCGGTGTCGATGAAGTTTTCGACAGGTTGGGGTTGGCCGGCGCGTTGCCAGCGGTCGAGTTCGGCGTTGTAGGCGTCGATCATGCTGGTGACGTTGCCGCGAAGGGCTGGTTCAGACGAGTTGTATACCCAGGCGTCCCGGTTGGTTTGTAGCCCGGCTGAGAAGCTACGGAAGATCGCCGTCTCGGGCGCTTTGCGATCCCCGATCGCGGTGAAGGCCTCGAAGGCGTCGTTGCGTTGGTTGATCCAGTCGCCGTGTTCGTTCGGGGTAATCTGCCGCCACGGGACGCCGTCGGAGTCTCCATACTGCTCGAGGAGTCCGAGTTTGTCGTCGCGGGTGAGGTAGTCCCCGATGTCGCGGTAGTGGATCGTTCTGGAGGACGGCCGGTCCGGGTTCTTCACCAGCAGGGAGATGACGATCGTGGCGCGGCTGCCAGGGCCGAAGGTCTGGCCGCCCTCTCTGAGTGCCTGCTCGCCGGAGGTGCGGGTGTTGCCGCGGAGGTTGAGGATGTAGAGCTCGGTGAACTCGTCTTGGAGGGCGAGGCGGAGGCCGGCGGCGGTGTTGCCGTCGAGGAAGCCGCCATTGGTGACGTAGGCGACGATGCCGTGGTCTTTGATCCGGTCGGATGCCCACCGGATGGCGCGGATGTAGGAGTCGTAGAGGCTGTTCTTGTTCTGCCCCGTGGACCGGGCCGCGTAGGTGGTGGCGATGCGCTTGTCGAGGTAGGGGTATTTGAGGTTCTGGTTGTTGTCGTTGGCGGAGTCCTGCCCAGATGAGTAGGGCGGGTTACCGACGATGATGCGGATATCGAGGGCGTTCTGCTGCTTCACGCGTTCGTTATTGTCGCCGAACACGCCTTGATCGTCGTAGGTGTCGTCGTCCTCAGCGGTCTGGAACGTGTCGGTGAGGACCACGCCGGGGAACGGCACGTACTCACCGCCCTGGAGGCCGTTGTACGTGGCCTCGATGTTCACGGCGGCGACGTAGTACGCCAGGAGCACGATCTCGTTCGCGTGGAGCTCGTGACGGTACTTGTGCGCGAGATCACTCGGGGTGATCAGGCCGGATTGCAGGAGTCGGACGATGAAGGTGCCGGTACCGGTGAATGGGTCGAGGACGTGGACGCCGTGGTCGGTGAGGCCGGCGCCGAAGTGGTCGCGGGAGAGCCGGTCGGCGCTGCGGAGGATGAAGTCGACGATCTCGTTGGGTGTGTAGACGATGCCGAGCCGTTCGGAGGTGCCGCGGAAGGCGCCGGTGAAGAACTTCTCGTACAGCCGCTTGATGATCGTCTGCCGGCCGGACGCGTCGGTGATCCCGGCGACGGTGCGTTGCACGCCGGCGTAGAAGCCAGCGAGGTCGCTGGTTTCGGTGGTGAGGTTCTGCTCTTCGAGGGCGTCGACCATGCGCTGCATGACCTGCGACACCGGGTTGTGGTCACTGAAGGCGTGGCCGGCGAAGAGGGCATCGAAGACGGGTTGGGTGATGAGGTGCTGGGAGAGCATCTCGATCGCCTGCGGCTCGCTGACGCCCGGGTTGAGGTTGTCCTGCAGTCCCTTCACGAAGCGAGTGAACTCGGTCCGCAGACTCTCGTTGGAGCCGTCGACGAGGCTGGTGATGCGCGCGATCTGCCGGCCGGCGATGTCGGCGACGTCTTTGGCCCAGTTCTCCCAGTAGTCGCGTTCGCCGACCTTGTCGACGATGCGGGCGTAGATGGCGTTCTGCCAGTCCGCCCCCAGAACGCTCATGTCGAGCGGAATCTGCGACGTCTCTGGGGTCGCCGTGCCCGGTGCTGGCTCGGGCAGGTCGTGGTCGTCATAGTGCGTGCCTATGACGGGGCCGGTGTCCGTGCGGCCGTTGAGGTCGATCTGTTCGATCTTCGCTTCGAACCGTTCATCATGCGCACGGAGCGCACGGAGGACGTCCCAGACGACCTTGAACTTGGTGTTGTCGTTGAGTGCCTGCTCGGGTGACTGCCCCGCGGGCACTGCGATCGGGAGGACGATGTAGCCGTAGTCCTTGCCAGGGGCCTTTCGCATGACGCGGCCGACGGACTGGACGACGTCGACGGGGCTGTCGCGGGAGTTGAGGAAGATGACCGCATCCAAGCTGGGCACGTCGACACCTTCGGAGAGGCAGCGGGCGTTGGTGAGGATGCGGCACACGTTCTCACCCGCCGTGTCGGCCTTCAACCAGTCGAGCTTCTGGTTCCGTTCGAGGATGTTCATCCCGCCGTCGACGTGGTCCGCTTCGAGGCGAAACGTCTGCTCGTCGCCGTCGGCGTCCCGGTCGATGCGGGCTCCGGCGAGGCTGTCCGCACGGACGCCGTCGACACCGTCATAGCCGTTGAGGTATCCGCGGACGGTTTTCGAGTCAGCGATGGAACGGGAGAACGCAACCGCCCGGCGCAGCGGCTTGTGCGCGTTCGGGGCGGTCGTGTCGATGCCCTGCACGCCCCGCTTCGCAAGGCCGTTGTAGATCCCGACGATGCGGGCAGCGTCGGGGATGTTCAGTTCCCCGTCGGCGGCGAAGGTTTCCTGGAAAGCGGACCCGATGGAGTCCTCATCGATCGTGAGGACCAGGACCCGGTAGTCGGTGAGGAGGTCCCGTTCGACAGCTTCCCCAAACCCAAGCCGATGGAACACGGGCCCGAACACGGCTTCGTCGTCCATCGAGTACAGCACCGCCGCGTTCTCGTCCGCCTGGCTGCGGGCGGACTCGGCGTAGATCTTCGGCGTCGCGGTCATGTAGAGCCGCGCCTGCGTCTGGATCGAATCGTCCGAATGGACCCGGAGGAACGCGGACTCTTCCGCGCCTTGCCGGATGAACCCGGCGGTGCGGTGCGCTTCGTCACAGATCACCAGATCGAACGGCGCCAGCCCCTCGGCCTGCGCCTTCGCGATGACGTCAATCGACTGGTAGGTGGAGAAGAACACAGTCAGTCCGTCGGGCGCTGAGCTTTTCGCGACCTCCGTCAACAGCTGCGCGGTGTTGGTTGTCGCCGGGTAGGCGAGGTCGGCGACGGTGAAGTCCTCAGAGACACGGCCGACCTTGCTGTCCGAGCAGACCGCGAACGCCCGCATGTCCATCGCGCGTTCCGCGGACCACTCCTTCAACGTTTGCGACAGCAACGCGATCGAGGGCACCAGGAACAGAACCGACCCCCCGGCACCGGCGACGTCTTCCGCGATGCGGAGACTGGTGAACGTCTTCCCGGTCCCGCACGCCATGATCAGCTTTCCGCGGTCATGGTCAGCGAACCCAGACCGGACGGCGTCGAGCGCTTCCTGCTGATGGGGGCGGAGCTGCTTCTTCTTCGGCGGTGCGACCTCGTCGGGCTTGTCGAAGGAGTATGTCGACCAGTCGATGTCGGACTGGTCGAACTCATCGATCGGGATCTGGTTCGACGGCAGACCCTGCCCGACCATCGCGTCCTGCGCGTTCTTGCCCAGCGGGGCCGTCGCGACCACGATCCGCGACGTGAACGGGTGCTTCCCCGACGCGGTGAAGAACGAGTCCAGGTCCCCCTTCTGAATGGTGGAGGTGGGGGCGTAGAACTTGCACTGGATCGCACACCAGCCCCCGCCGTGCCGCTCGCGGGCGACGAGGTCGATACCGGTGTCGGGCTTGCCGTCGCGGCCGGGCCAGTCCTGCCACAGCCACACCTCGTCGAACCGGGCCGTCCACGTGGGGTCCGTCGTCAGGAACACCTTCGTCAGACGCTCGAACAGGCGCCCCTTCGTGCGGGTGTCCGGCGCAATCTGCGCGTACTCGGCAAGCAGGTCATGGATCGATGTCATCGTTCGTGCCCCTCATCACAGCCAACACACTCAGAACCGCTAGATCGGCACGAGCACCCCCGAAATCGTATCCGCCCGACCGGGCCACTTTGCCTACTAGATTGCGTCTGGAGACGGCGGCGACGGCTGATCCCAAACCGCCGCGTACGGTTCCCTGACCTCGTCCCACAGCGTTCGACGTGCAGCGGCTGCGTCCTGCAGATTGGCGTGATCTGGTGCGAGAACGACGAACTCGTGCGGGATGACCCGCCCTGCTCGGTCTGTACGTCCATCGGGATCAGGGAAGCGCACCGCAAGCGTTCCGTTGCGTCTCGTGAAGGTCTCTGGTGTGCCTTCTGTCCCGGCGAACGCGTCTTCGTAGACCGCGAGCGGGTTGGCCAGGCCTGCCGTGTGGAGGAAGCGGAATCCCCACGTCTTCCCGCGGGTGGACCAGAGGAAGTTCACTTCGGGCTCTCGATCAACACCTTGTCATCGACAGCGTGGTCGAGCTCGAGGCGGAAGCCGAGCAGCACCGCGGTGAGGAAGTCGTGCCGAACCTTCGCCGTGTTGTACGCGTCCTCCAGCTTGTCTCGGCTGTGGTCAAGGAGAGGGTCCATGACGAACGGCAACGCCACCGTGATGAGCTTCAACGGGCCCGGCAGCTTCAACTTCGTCGCGACGAACGCAAGGACGGGACCGGACCGGTCCAGTAGCTCCTTCGCCACCTTGCTGCCACGGCGCATGGCCCCTGCCCACCGCACGTACCGAGAGAACGGCAAAATCGCAGCGATCGGCAACATCAGCTTGACCCCGACCTGCTGGTCAACGTCGATCTTCCCCGGCTCGAAGCGCGCTGAGGACAGCAGCACGAAGTCCTCGCCAAGCGCGAATGCGTCCGGCTCCTCGACGAACGCCGCGAGCTCTTCGTGTAGCAGCGTCATCTCCTGCCCGGCCTTCTCCACCAGCAGGTCGCGGAACCCCGTCACGTCCATCTCCGGCAGCAAGTCCGCCTTCGACAGCCCGAAGAGCCAGACCCTGGGGAAGCGCGCTAGCCGCTTCCCATCGGGTAAGAGCTCGCCGCGCACCTTCGAGACGTGGGCGATGTAGTTCGTCAGCAGCGCCTTCAAGTACCGCTCTTCTTCGCCGGCGTTGTCGACCAGCCGCTGCGCGTCGACTAACAGGACTGCCACGTCTGAGCCGACCAGCGCCTTGAACGTCTCACCCCGACGGACAAGTTCCTCCGCGGTCGAGGGATCCTCCTCAAACCACTCCCCTGGGTAGTCGTGCCAGACCAACCGCAACTCCTCCGTCGCTGGCTTCTTGCCCTTCCCCCCTGCCGTGGGGCGACGGGTGATCGAGAACACGTACCGGGTCGCGGTGTAGCGAGTCGACTCAGGAGCGATGCCAGAGTTTCGCATCCCGAGGAAGTTCTGATGCAGCCGATTCCTCTGCGCGGTGTCGTCCGCGGTGATCTTGTACACACTGTCTCGAACGAACGCCGGCTCCTGCGCCGCTCCGTAGAACGACGACAGCAACACTGTCTTCCCACTACCCGACTCACCGAACACGGCAATCTGCTGTTCCCGAGCAACCTTCAACGGTTTCATCCCTCGAACCTAGACGAAGTCCTGCTAAGTGCCGCCGGCGCGATCGAGCCTCAAGGCGCGTAGATCGAGCGGAGGCCACAATTAGTTGGCCGTCCGATCGTCGGCGTCGTGATGCAGACGACAGGCACACCGGCGGTCGAAGCAATCGCCGTCGACGAGGAACGCATCGCGCCGCATCTGTCTCGACGGTCGGGGCGGCGAACTGCAACCGCACGTCGCCGTCCAGCGTGTCTCATCCAGATCGGAACGCTCCCGCTTGACGAGCGAGACGGATCACGTCGTCGGCTCGCTCAGTTCGGAGCGCCGCTGCGGGGGTGAGGCCGTCGAGGTCATCGCTTGGAGCGTTCAGCCATACGGCGTCGCCCCACGGATCGTCCGCTTCTGGATCGAGTTCCACGAGTACCTCGGACAGTCGAGGAAGAGGTTGGCCGACCGCATCGAACTGAAACGCGGGGAACAGGCGGAAGTCATCCGCAGTCACAACGGCAAGCAGCTGGCCTCCTTGAACCCGCGCGTCGACTGCCTCGTTGCTGATCTGAAACCAGCCGCGCAGGCCCGCGGCGTCGTAGAACGGCCCGATCCGGTCAGAGAGCGCGTTTGGGTGGGAGTTCGAGGGGAACTGCGCGGCGCCCGAGTTGCGACGCGGCGCAGTGATGGGGTCCGCTTGGTTTCCGGACTCCGACTGGGCATCCTCGGAAGAGCGAGCTGAGAGTGCGGGCTTCAGGACGTCGCCGCGTTTGACCACGTGGGGCGGATCAATACCCGGTGGCGCCGTTGCAACCTGGTAGTCGGGCTCTGGCGGCCTATCCGGATCCACGAGGTTTGCTCCGGCATCGATGAGTGCGGTGACGAAGGCAACCGCTTCGTCGCCGCTCATTCGTCCCTCGGCGACCCAGCGGGCGAGCTCCCGGGCGTACGGGTCTAAAACGGCAATGCCCTCAGCCCCATGGGCGGCATCCGCCAGCGCCATCGCGCGGGTGGCAGTTGTGTCATCGGTTCTGTTCGGGCGGCTGCCTTCGAGGTGGTCAGAGATCAGCGCCATCGCTTCGGACGGACGGAGCGCCCCGGACACGATCGCGTCACGCAAGGCGACCAGCACCGGATCGGTGACCTGCTGCCCTGCGTGTCGAGGGGCCTTGCCCTCCCACGCCTCAGGGTTCGATGGCACGCCCGTCACGTCCAGAGCCGTGTCTCGAGCAGGTCCGGCGGCGGCTGCACATCCCGGCGTGCGGTGAGCCATTCCACCGGCGACGCCGCCCGGCCGCGGGCAGCCTCCCCCCGGTATCCGTCGATTCTGCTCGTAAACGAGGAAGAATAGAGCCGCCCAGGTACGAGGCCGGAGCAGGGGCAATGACAGAGGGCGGGAGCTAGGATGACTTGCAGGCACGACTCGCAAGGGTCGATGTCGACCCCGCGGCAAACGATCGGCAAATCGTGCGCCGTGCAGACTGAAACCGAGAAGGCTACTTCCGATTCGAGCGGACTCCGCGTCGGATACTTCCATGTGCCCGCCCGTGGCGCAAGTGCGGTTCCGACGCTCCTCACGCAGATCGGAACAGGTCGATGACCACACCCACCCCGCCACGTCGAGCAGGTAAGCCTCGGAAGACCGTCACTGACGAGGCTCGTGCAGAGCAACTCCTCGACGAGCTTCGTCAGGCCGAAGCCCTCTTCCGCGAAACGGCAGAACGACGCGTTCAGCTCGCGATCGAGGCGCATGCCATCGGACTGACGACGACAAGGATCGCTGAGGCGGTCGGAGTGAGCCAACCCTCGGTCTCCAACTGGGTGCGCGCTGCCCGCGCAACAGATGCTCATAGCAACCCCAACGACTAATAAAAACCACTTGTATAAGCAGACCATAGCCTCTACGGTCTGATCCTGTGCAGAACCCTCCGCCATACGGACAGCCGACGAACAGCGATCCGCGAAGCAAGCCAGAGCTCCGTTTCGCTGGCGGCCCAGCCGGTATCGGACAACCCTCGCCGAGGGGCGAGGCGCCATTGCGGCGCCGACTTCCACCGCGGGTAGTTCCGGTGACCGACTCGCCGAGCTGGGCTGGCGAGCACGGTGAAGAGCTGGTCCGACGCTCCAAGCGCAAAGCGCAGGCGAGCGCGCCCGATCCCTTCGAGCATGCAGATCCCTTACGGGTCCTCACGGATTGGTTTGGGCCCGGCGACGCCGCTTCGAAACCCGTGTTCGATCCGTCATTTGAAGGGTGGCACCCGCGTCGTATCCGAGTGGGGAGCCCTTCGAGAGGGCGACGGCGTCTCGATATCGATCCGGCCCCCGGCATGCAGGACGTCGTGACGGTCTCGTACTCCCTCGACGGGAGACATGTCGAGACCGAACGCTTCAGCGACTTCGATCAAGACGCGCTGTGGTCGGTGCTGCCAATGAGGAACTTCGCGCGCCGGCTCGAGCAAGAGAACAAGCCGGTCAGCACCTGGCTGCACACGAACGGCCACCATGTCGGCTGCGAGTCTCACCACGAGCGGACCATGATGACCGTCGCGGACTTCCACTCCGCCATCCACCACATCGCCGGTCAACCGTTCACTCTGACCTGGCCAAAGAACTCACCTGCAGTCAGCCACACCCCTGATTCGGCGCTCCTCAGCCCCGGCCGCATCCCTCTGGTTCTCGACGTCAAGACCCCCGAGGACGCTATGAGCGAGGACTGGGTTGCCAAGCGTCCTCACGTCGAGGCTGCGGTCCACGCGATGGGCATGGGGTATCTGGTGTGGACGGGGATATCGCGGCGCTACCGACGGAATCTGGAACTGCTCACTGAGGCGAGGGTGCCGGAAGAGTCATACGCTCTCTGGAGTGCCGCTGCGCTAGCGCTATGCGACGAAGCTCTACCGGCGCGGGTGCTTGCAGAGCGTCTTGAGGCTTCGGGATACCGCCTCGAGTGGGCGCTCATGCTGATCCGACGGATGTTGTGGCGGCGCGCGCTTCTGACTGACATGTTCCGCCCGTTCGACTCGATGTCCGTCGTATGGCGTGCTGATGTCGAAGTCTGAGTGGCGGCGATCAGTGGAGGTCGGCGAGACGGTCGTCGTCGAGGGACAACCGCTCGTCATTCAACGGCGCAGCGGCGGTTGGGTGCAGCTCAGGGACGCTGCCGGGATGACGCCGCCGATGATGCGCGAAGCAGAGGTCGCCGCACTCATGTCGCGCGACGACGCGGCCCCGCCGATGGTCAGCGATCGTCTCGATGCGATCCACGACAACTTGTCCGAGGTTGCTAAGCGAAACTTTCAGAGCAAGAGGGATCTGCTGGCGTGGATCGAGACCGGCCGGCGCCCGGGCGATGCTGCCGACACCTCTATCGAACCGAGCTGGGATCCGGCGAAGTTCGACGAGAAGCGGCGGAAGCGCGCGATCGCTCAAGAGATCGCTCGACAGCGCGGCGTCGATGTGAAAAGTGCGCAGCGTTACATCTCACGCACCTTGAGCGACGCGACGCTCGGTGAGGACAATCTGCTGGACGGTCGCGTGTTCGCCAATCGCGGGCACCGCGTACATCCGCGGATGGAGCACTGGGTGGAGGAGTTCCTTACCGAGGGCGAGTTCGGCTCGTACCTCCCATCGGAGAGCAAGTACGTCCTGTTCGCCGCCTGGCTGCAGACGGAGCACGGCGAAACCGCCCCAAGTCAGAGCGTCTACGACCGCATCCAGAGCGACGTGTTCGCACGGAAACCGCACCTTCGGCTGAAACGTTGCAAGACCGCTGAGCTGCAGACGAAGTCCAAGAGCCCCAAACCTGCCCTGCAGCGACGACTGCCGAAGCGCGCCGGCGAGCTGTGGTTCATCGACAGCACGACTTCCAACGTCTATGTCTGGGACCCCTACGCGCCCGACCCGAAGGCTTCTACGTTCCGCCCGACGATGACGAAAACCATGGACGTTGCCTCCCGCCTCATCACCGGACGCGCCATCAGCAATAACGTCGGAGGCCTCGCTGCGAATCTTGCACTCGCGGACGCCTTCCGCAGCATGGTCCACGACCAAGGACCCGTGCTCGTTGACGGCAAACCCCACCCGCGAGCTCTTGCCGGAATCCCTCGTGCGATCACCCGGTTCCCGATCCCCCCGCGAAGGCTGCTCACCGACAACGGGACGGAGTTCCTCAACCGACTCGTTCTCGCGGCGCTGCACCGGCTCGGCATCGACGTGGAACCAGCGCGTGTCACGGACCCTCGAATGAAGGCTGCGCTCGAGCGGCATTTCGGCACAGACAAGACGAAGTTCGAGTCCAAGCAGCCGGGCTACGTGTCCGGGTCAGTTGACACCCGCGGGAGCGCCGCCGAGCGGGAAGCGTGCCTGACCTGGGAAGAGCTCTTCGACCGCGACGGCGAATGGACGGACCTCCACAACACATCCGTACACGGAGGCCTCCTCCCTCTCACCGGACGCCGAATCAGCCCCAACGCGCGGTGGATCGAACTCGCGGAAGAGTACGGATGCGTCCAGATCCCTGCCTGGCGGAACGAGTGGATCCGTTTCCTCGACAGTGACGTGCTCGCCATCAGTCCGTTCGGTGTGACGAGAAAGAAGTTCGTCTACTACGCCCCGATCCTTGAGACCCTCCTCGCTGTTCCCGGAGCGGCGCCAGGCGGGGTCGCCCGCATGTTCTACGATCCGTCGGACCTGCGTCGGATGTACTGCTTCGACCCCGATGGCAACGCTTGGGAAGTTCCTTGGGTTGGACTCGACGACGACACCGAGCCGTTCAGCGACTTCACGGTGGACCGTGCTCGCGCATACATCCAACCGGGCTCGTTCTCACCTCGAGAAGCGCAGAAGCGGCTCATCGAACTCGTGACCACATGGCGCCACCAGAACGCCCTCCTTGCTGTCCGACGAGCAGGCAGTACCCGAAACGAGGAGATGTACGCCGCTCAATTCGATCGGCTGCTTGCCGCTGATCACGGCACCGTCCGGTCGGAGCGCACCACCTCCCCCGGTGATGGCATCGAAGCGTTGCCCGACGCGGGAGCAGACTTGCCGGACTCCGTCCTGGAGTTCCTGACCGATGGCGCTGACGACTTCGACTCGGACCTCTTCGAGGAGTATGCGTGAGCAGCACGCTGCCCGAAGAGATCGTCGAACTGTTCGGCGATGACCCACACCCGGAGAGGAGCTGGCGACTGCTTGCACCGGTCGATCAGCACTTCGTCGAGCAGATCGCACTGCGCGCCGGTACCGACCCCGGCCGCATGACCCGAGTTGACTTCCTCCGCCTCGACGCTGACGCTCGACGCCGACGGGAACGCCGCATGCAGCAGTGGTACCAGTCATGGCCCTACATGCGGACCGGCCAATACCGCCTCGCCGAACGGCGCATCGCGGCCCTCCCCGAACCGAAACCGGGACGAGCACCCGACCTCCTCGCAGCTCCCTTCATCACCGGTGAGTCAGGCGTCGGAAAGACCTTCTTCCTGAAACACGTCGCGATGCGCGCCATAACCGAGTCCGCATGGAACCGCCGGCTTGATCTCGAAGACGGTCTCGTCGAGTCCGACCCCACGTACCGGTCAACCTGGCGACCGGTCATCTGGCACTCGCTGCAGGGCAACCCCACACCGAAGTCCCTCTTCCGAACGCTTTGCTCGAGTCTCGGCGTCCCCACCGGCGACGACCCGCATGCGTCCTTCACCATGGCCGCGCAGCGTCACGGGGTGCGGTGGATCTTCCTCGACGAGATGCAGATGGTCAACTACGACGGCCAATACGGGCGATACCTCCACGACGCGCTCAAAGCGCTCCAGAACCAGGGTTTCCGGCTCGTGATGGGCGGCCACAACATGCGCAGCGTGTTCCGGCGGCAGAAGACCGCGGCGCAGAACGCCGCACGCATGCAATCAGAGGCGCGGTGGGCGTTCATCGACTTCTCACGGTACGAGCACCGGACGCCGCAACAGGTGAAGGAATGGCGAACGCTCCTGGGCCGGCTGGACGACCGACTGCGGCTCGAGGGTCACGAACCCGGGGAACGAGTCCTCAGCGAGCGGTTCGAGGAATATCTCTGGGTGTCCACGCTTGGATACGCCAACTCTCTTGCAACCCTCGTCACCGACGCCTGCATCGGGGCGATGCGAACCCCATCTCAGCGCATCACACGGGCGCTGCTCGATGACGGTGGCGTGGAAGACCGCGTAGCGCAGGGCCGACAAGAGCGAATACGGCTCTGGGAGTCGGGCCGGCTCTCGTGGTCCACCGACTGGCCGGCATGGGCAGTATGACCCGCGCACCCAACCAGCCCTACAAAATCGGCGCAGCCGACGTCCGTCCACTGGGAACTACGATCACCGTGTTCGAGCACGAATGGTTGCCGAGCCTCTTCCGCCGGATCGGGTACTTCTACGGTCAACCGGCCGTCGTCATCGCCCACTGGTGCGGCTTGTACGACCTCCCCCGCACGTTCCGGGACCGGCTGCCAAACGTGCTCCACCCCAAAGCCACCGCAGGCATCACGGGCGGACTCGACTGCGACCCGCAGCTACTCCAAACAACCGTGATGTCGCACCTCGCACCGGACCTCGTCGCGATACGCCCAGACGGGAAGCCCTCCCAATCACATAACTGGACTCGCGGCGGCGGGACAAGGTACTGCCCGGAGTGCCTCGCGGAACGACCCGGCGTCTTCTACACCTACTGGCGCACATGGTGGGCCTTCCTCTGCCTGAAGCACCACACACCCCTCCGCGACGACTGCCCCGCGTGCAGTAGCCCCATCATCGAAGCCAACATCATGGAGGTCGAGAGCCGTAACCCGAACCAGTGCCACGCAGCACTCCCCTTCGGAGGCATCTGCGGGCACACCCTCACCAAAAGCTGGCCTGAAGCGCCGGTTCTCGACTCGAGCCCCGCCTATCGGGCTCAGGTCGCTTTATCGAAGGCCTGGGTCGAAACGGACCGCCGCCGGCGTGTGGTCGACACGAGCACGCTTCGCGGTATCGCCATCGCACTTCTTGGAACGCGGGACATCGACCTGGTCAGCAGCCTGTCGGACGTCCCACGAGACGCGCTCGAGGGACTCATTGAGGACACCGAACGGATCGGCACCACACCGCCTCGCGACGCGCTCGCGATGAGCGCGCTCATTGGGGCGGCACACCGCCTTGCAACTGACCCCGAGCCAGAGGTCAGTGCGACGATTCGGCGCATCACGTTCTCGCGACCCGTCCGCACCACCCAGGAGCTGTCGGGCCCCGGCAGCGCATCGCACCTCCTCGAGTTCTGGCCAGGCATCGGCGCGCCCATGCGAGGGAGAGTGCTCCGGGCGCTCGACGGAGACCTTCCCGACATGCAACGGCTCGTGCACGCCACCGCCGTGTCGCCCGGCTTCGCGGAACTCATCGTCGCTTTTGAGAAACCGGACCCACGGATCGAGCGCACCGGGTGGTCGTGGAACACCCTCGCCCTGGCGACCGAACAACCCCTCACCGACGTCCTCATTCCACCTCTCATGTGGCCGACCTGGGCGAACCCCCTCGGCGTCGACAACATCACCGATCCCTCCGCTTTACAGCGAGGACTCGCGGACGCGCTCCGTGTCGCCGGTGTTGGAATCGAAGGCGGTAGCGAACGAATCGCCGGGATCGGCCGGAAGCTCCGCCCTTCCATGCTCGGCACCCCTGAACAGGCGACTGCAGTGCTTCAGCAACTCGGAGAGCTAGCAGGATGGCTCCGTCTCAACCCGTCGCCCATCAACTACGTCGCGCGCCGATACCTCCGATGGAGCGGCTTACTCCCCGAAGCGGACTGGCACCTACTGAGTAGCAGCGTCGGAGAGCACCCTGGCAGAGGCAGAAGGCTGCTGAACGCTCAGCGCTACGCGTGGTTACGACTCACCGCCGCCGGTACCCGCGACCTTCCGCAGCACCTCGAATTCCAACTAGGTAGCCCAGACGCGGCCAACTACACCCGCTTCCTCACCACGATGAGTGCTGAGCTCCAGGCCGCAATCGACGACTACCTCACCGCCTGGCTCCCAAAACACCGCATGGACGGCACATTCTCCGAGGTCGGGTTCGTTCGCGCCTTCGAGGACGAACCCCTCGTGTGGGCACCGCCGCGATGGAGACCATCCGCTTCACCGCTCGCGCCAGAACTTGACGACATCGACTTCACTCAGCTGCACGATCGGGTGCGTGCGGGCGAGTACGCCCTCACTCACCTGGCGATGGACCTGCAGCGAAGCCCACGCCACGTTCGATGGGCCCTTGCCGAGCGACCTGTGCGGAGCGGACAGCCGCGGACCACGATCGATTGGAACTCGCGCCTCGACTACGCAGAGCCCTTCTACAACTAGGCCTCGCCCGTGGCCCTAATCGCCCGGCAACTTTGAGCTCTACGTCGCCCGTTGCCACCATGGTCCGCATGTGGAGGTTTCCTAAGACGCACGAAACGTGAGAGATCCGCCGGGATCGTTCGCAGCGCAGACGCGATCGCTACTCAGCAACCGTCGGCGGTGCTTCTGCCGCCGGGCTACCGCCACAATCCGTAGTAACTCAGCGCAGCACCATCAAGCGCGCCGCGTGCGCGGACCAGGCTTACGACCCAAGAACTGCAAGACGTTGTCGTCAGGGACTGAGTGGTCCAGCACGGCATCCCCACAAGTGGCAGTTCGCAGATGGCGCAGCCGATCTCCGAGCTCTGCGCCATCCAGCTCGCAATCGAGCACGAGTGCTTGCAGGATTTCCGCCCTTGTGGTCCGCTCACCCGCATCGATAGCGCGCTCGACGAGGGCGTCAAGTCGCTGGTCCAAAGCGAGCTGCAAGCGCAAGCTGACCTGCCGGTCGCGGCTGGTGCGGAGCAGCTCTGCGGCATTCACTGAGTGTCGTGTCTCTGCCATGTCTGACCTCCTCGCTACCTTAGATGTATGACTAAGCGAGGTATGTCAAACCTCCTTACAACCATGATGGCTGTTGGAGGCGTCGAGTGGCTAGATGCTCGCGACCACAGGCTCGCGCATGCGGCGCTTACAGGTCTCAGCCAGACTGCAAGCGGTGCCGAAGTTCTAGCTAGTTTCCACGTACCCCGAGTATGGCGACCCGACCCCGAAGTAGGGCTGCGAGTGCCCGGGGTAACCGGCGCGCTGTGGGACGCCGTGACGACTGGTTCGCTGCAAGTCGTCGAGCACAGCACTCGGGCGGGATTTGTGCTCGCCTCGGGCCGCCAAGCCGAGGCGAGGCAGCTCTTGAGCCGCCTTCCGGCTGAGCAGGCAAGTGAGGTCTACCGAGTTGCTACCGACTGGGCAGCAGCCTCGACGTCTCGGAACACAAGAGCAAGGGCTTCTGCGCCTTCCACCTCAGGAGCGCGGCGCGCGAAGCGCGCATAACGCCTCCATGTCCGCCCGCCATCCATGCTGGTGGCTGCCGTCACACTGACGTGCCCGACGTTGCGTCCGCCCAGATGTTCAGAACTCACTCTAAGCATTCGTTGGCGTGCGCTCACCTGGCGCGGCGGCCACTTCCCGATCCACTCTGTAGAGCTGACGGGAGTCCAGTCCACATATCTCAGCCCTCGTAGGGATCTGAGGGCCTCGTCGGCCGAAGCGAATCGGCTTTCCGGCTTTGTGGCGATCAATCGTCGAACGAACGTCATCAGACTTGGGCTCACCCATGGCTGGAATCTGAGGTGCCGAGGCGTGAGAGCGGGCTTGCCCGCTTCCACTCGCTGCAACAGGACATTGCCGTCTAGTGCTTGGTAATCAAATGGGCCGTTCAGCAACTCGAACATTGTCAGCCCGGTCGAGTACAGGTCGCTACGCGCATCGAGCAACCCGGAGGAGTACTCGGGTGGTCGGTAGAGCAATGTCCCGCCGGCCGCATCTACCTGCTGCGAGTCGGCATCCAGGTGAGCAGCGCTCCCGAAGTCGCCAACGAAACCCTGATTCCGCGCTGCGTTGAGCATCACGTTGCCTGGCTTCACATCGCGGTGGACGACCCCTGCGGAGACGTGGAGGTAGTGCAGCGCATCGAGAACGCAGTCGATGATTGCGACAGCATCCGCAGTGCCGAATGCGTGGCCCTCGTTCAGTGCGGCATGAATGCTCTGGCCTTCATAATAGTCAGTGGTGAACGTGATCACCTTTAGCGACTCATCGTAATCTGGATCCCACTGCGCGTCCCTGACTTTGATGAGACGAGGGTGATCCATGCTTTCGAGAAGACGCGGCTCACTACGGGCGACGCCGTCAGGGAGGCCAAGCACGGAAATCGACTTTTGTACACGGAGACCGCCGAGAACGGTGTGCTCGTAGAGTTTGGTCTCAGCAGCGCTGCCCTCGTCGATGGTGCGCAGGAAGCTGTAGGTGGGAGCGTGAAGCACCCTGCGGACCCGCGCGTTATCGCCCAAGATCGCCATCAGGAGAGACGCTCCGCAAGCGCCGCGAGAGCGGCGAGATCCCGTTTCCCAGTCCAGTGCGGGGGATGAGCATCGACGATAGCCCCGACGTGCCCCGAGAGCGCACCGTTCTTCGGAAGATCTAGCGCGGAGCGGACCCACTTTCGGCTCCGCCGAACAGACGGGATACCTGCTCGGTCTGCGGCAAGCACCACCGCCGATTCCAGGGAGATCCTCACCACAGATTGGAAGTAGCTGGGTTGGAATCGGTCCGTCTCGGGTTCGAGAATGGTTACGACTGTGATGCCGTTGGCTGAGATGAGTCGCTCGGCCTCATCAAGGGCAGTGCGGATCTGCGTTGCGAGCGGCGAATCGGGTGCAGGCAGGATTCGCAACTGGGCATCTAGGACGTCACCGTCCTCCGAGACGACTGCGAGCCAAAGTTCGTTTGCGGTGCCGTTGACGCCGAGTATCGCCATGATTCCTCCCTGATTCAACCCCCATCATGCAGCCTCGGTTGCCGGTGTACTGCGAGACGAGCCGCGATCACTGAGACTGCTTCGCTTTCGCGGCCTCGTCGAAGTTTGGCGCGCTCCTACCGAAGATGCCAATCCGACCACTCGAAACTCACGCTTCCGCGGGCAGTCGCGATAGTCGCGTGCGCCGGCTCGCGGCGTCCCTCCTCCCGTGAGCTGGCCCGTGATGGCGATGCATCGGACCAGATGCGGCTAGGGGACCACGCGCTGAAGCAGTTTGCTCCGGCGAATTCGTTCAGCACCTAGCCGCGTCCGGCGCCTCACACTGGAAGCACCACGGCACCCGGGCCAGCATCAAGGCATGATGAGAGCGTGGATGACACCGAAGTCTCGGGCCCCTATGACAATCGTGAGGCGGACGCGGATGCCGAGCGTGGGTTGCTGTTTCTACAGTTCGGATTCGCGCGGCGGGATCGACTCGATGACCGCTACCAGCAGTTAGCGGTACGCCCCAAATCCTCACTCGCCGGTGACAGCGCGGCGGCTCCGTACAATTCTGTTCCCGACCAGATTGTTAACCTCCTCGGCGCTGCGCTGGACCATCTTCACGGCTTGCAGGTCAGCGTCGAGAGCAGTGGCGGGGCCCTGCTAGCCATGTCATCGTTCACTCTGATCCGGAGCGCAATCGAAGTGGCAGGAACAGGGCTGTGGCTGCTTCAGCCCGCCGCGCGCGATGAACGGTTGCTGAGATCTATGAGGCTGACCCGCGAGAATCGGCGGCAGCTCCGGTCAGTTCTGAGCGATCTCGGAAAATCTGACCCGCGATTCAAGGTTGTAGAAGAACGCCTCAAAGACCAGGCAAACGCTCGCCCCCGTCTCGTGGGAGCAGACCTGACGAAGCTTGAACCGGTTACCGACCGGCTTCGCTCGATAGAGACCATGGTTCCGCCTCGGCACCACCCGCCTCTGGTCATCTGGAGGATGGCGAGCGGCATCGCGCACGGGAACACGAGCATGATGACAGCGGTCCTCGAGCGTCAGCAGGTCGAGGAGTTCGACGGCCGGTCGGCCTCCTTCAACGTCACGTCCAGTTTCGTCACCGTTTCAATGTTCTTTGACGCGGCCCTAAACATGGTCGAAGCACTCCTAGATCAGTTTGACCGACGCAACGACCCGCTTTCCGTGGTCTGACCAGTGAACGGCCGGGCAATTGTTGGCAGGCGTTGGTACAGTCCCGAAGTCACGAGCCTCCGGCACCATGGTCCAGCGCCGGCTCAGCTACCACGCGTTGGCCAGTCCACTCATGATCAGCGACTGCGTTGAGGCGTGCGCTGTCGCGAGACGGATCGCTCTCGCAGGCATGCGCGCGATCCCGCGCATCGTTTGTGTTCGCGAGGAGGACGGCAGGCACGTAACCCTTCACAGGGATCGCACACCCGCACAGTCGTGAACGGGTGCCCCGCAGCCTAATCGAGGCGGTACGCGATTCGGCGACAAGTTATTTGGTCGAGCTGAGTGACATGCACGTTGACTGCGAATCGCGTCAGGCGTATTGGCGACAAGTAGTGAGTACGTTGACACAAGAGGCATCTCGCACGGAGCACCACGCTCGCCCGAGATTCCTCCGGTGCTGGGCTGCATCCCGATCACTCAGGCACAAGTAGCAAAACTCGCCTCCCCGCCCGGCGCGCAACGCTGATTACGGCACTGCCATCGCAAGACGAACAGCGAGCCCTCGCCCGTCACGGGGACGCCGAACAAGAGACATCCCAGAAACGGTCGTATTTGGCACCACTCGCGAAGGGCACCGATAGCCCCGCGCGTCAGAAGCGCTCGCTGGGAGAGTCACGCATGTCGAGGCTTCTGGCTACGATGCGGCCATGGGAAGTCAACGACGCCAGGGATCCGACTCGCGTTGCTGCACCCCGGACGACGTCCCCTATGTCTGGCGCGACTACGTCGACCCTTCCAACGCGAAGGTCATCGAGCTGCAGGCATGGATGGATGGCTTGGCGCCATTTGCGCGAGCCATCGAGGAAGGCGAACAGCTCGACCTCTTCGAGGCCGCCGCTCACGGGCAGCTCGAAGACTCTGGCGACGAAACAACACCAATCACGCCGATCGTCACCGACCCAGAGATCTTTGAACTGCGTCGGACGGCACTGTCAAAGAAGCTGCGGTTCTACCACGGGGAGCCCGCCGAGCTGCCGACGCAGCTCGTCTCCGTGCATCGGCACATCAAGGATCACAACGATACCCAGCAGCCCGAAATCGAGCACGCAGCAGACCGCTACAACCAGGGCCGCCCCTCAATGTGGGTCCCCAAGTAAGCTTGCACAACCTCCAGGTTGTGGAGGTAGGCTGCGGGTCATGCCCGCCCGATTCGATGTCTTCCGTCCTGCAGTCAACTTGGTCCTGGCGAAAGCCCGAGCTCAGCTGCTGGCCCGCTCGGATAGGCAGCTGAAGAGTGACTTGATCGCGCAACGACGACACGCAGGCATGACGCAGAAGCAGGTCGCGGATCTGCTGGGTATCAGCCAGCAAGCCGTAACGAAGCTAGAGCGGTACGACTCCGACCCCAAACTGTCCTCGCTCCGCCGGTACGCCAACGCAGTCGGTGCGATCGTCGAGCACCGCGTCTCCCCCGACGTCGGACAGTCCGCACTGCTCGCGGCCAGCTCACGGTGGGAACCAGTTACTCGAGAGGCCGTCCTTCCCGTTGGCCGTTTTGTGCACTTCACCTTCGCGGAGACCAGCGAACCTATGGCCCCTGCTTGGAGCGGCGCGTCCACCACCGTGCTGCCGGTCCGGAGCTGACTCGCATGTCCACAGAACTATCGGCCGAGGATGTAGCGGACGTCCAGGCCGTGATCGCCGCGTCGGAACTACGTTCCGTCGAGTACTACGAGATGTCAGCGAAGCGGTACGACGCCACACAAGAACCTGTCGACGCCGAAAATGGGCAGCTACGCATCGCTGTGCAGCAGCGCAGCGACGCCGACAGCTTCGGCATCCGTCTCAACGCTTCCCTCACCTTGGCCATAGGAGAAGCAAAAGTGAGCGTGGCCGGCGAATACGCTCTCACCGAGGACTTCGCACTCACCACCCGCGCCGTGCAGCTCTTCGCGAATGAAGTCGGCGTGATGACGGTCTTCCCATACCTCCGCGAAGCCGTCGCCTCCGTTACCGGCCGCGTATTCAACCAACCCTTGCACCTACAGATGATTTCGCGTGGGGACATCGTCACCGAAGTCGAGCCTCACGGAGCGTAGACGTTCAAGGCATCTGCGGGATCCCCTTCCGAGACGGGTCGAGCAGGAGGACGATGACAGCAATCGCCTGCACTAAGTAAGTCTCGGATAGGTGGTCCGAAATAGATTCCGGTGAGGGTGCCCTAGATGAGACTGGCAGCATGGGAACCGGATGGACCCTCGGTACGCCCGCGTCTCAACGGCCGGGCAAGATCTCACCGCGCAGACCGACGCGCTCGTGACACTCGGAGTGCCAGCGGATGCGTGTTCACCGACAAAGGGATGACGGGCACTCGACGGGACCGACCGGGGCTCACGTCGGTCCTGGCAGCATGCCGCCCCGGCGACACTTTGGTCGTCACCAAACTCGATCGCCTCGCGCGCTCCCTGCGGGACGCGACAGACATAGCCGAGGAGCTCACTCGCCGCCAGGTGCGGTTGAACATCGGCGGCGCTGTCTTGGACCCGACCGACCCCGTCGGCCGGCTGCTATTCAACGTGCTGGGCATGGTCGCCGAGTTCGAAGCCGACCTCATCCGAGCTCGCACTCGTGAGGGCATGGCGGTCGCGAAGGCACGGGGCAAGCTCAAGGGCCGGAAGCCAAAGCTCTCTCCCCCGCAGGAGCGTCACCTCGTGGCGCTCCACCGCGCCGGGGATCACTCGATCGCGGAGCTCGTCGAACTGTTCGGGATCGGACGCGCGACGGTGTACCGGGCGCTCGACCGGAACCCGGTCGCCGAGGCTCCCGACCTCACGCTCCCCCGCGTCGAGGCTTAGTCGATGAGCGCCGTTACGCCAGCGACCTACTGTGCCCGGCTACTCAAACGCACTCGAGAAGACGTCGCCGCAGCCATTGTCGAAGCCGTGGAGCGTCGCGACGAAGGCGAGGACTCGTCCGGCCGTGGCCGGCTCATCCACTGGGTCGCCGGCATCGACGAAGCGGATATCGCGGGATTCTTCCGGTTCATGGCCGACGAGTCGCTGGAAGACGCCACACGTCTCCTGACCGCGATCGACGAGCACGCGCACGCGCACGCGCACGCGCACGCGATGCAGCTGATCATGGAAGCCGGCGTGGCGTCGACGTCGCTCGTGACGCTCCAGCGTGCGCTGATCGAGGCCGTTCTGACGCTTTGCTACGTGCATAATGCCGACGCCGCCCCGGCGCGCACCATGCTCCGAATCCTCGCTCGGCAGCTCGATGCCTTCGATAGGGTCGGAACGCAACTCCGCGGCATTCCCTCGTTCGATCATCGGTCACCGTGCCGCTGAGATTCACGAGGGCGTCGAAGGCTTCCGCTCCATGCTCGTGAGGTACGGCGTCGAGCTCACGCCGCTCCACAAGGGGTCCACACCGTCGCTCGCTTACGACGGCCACCGCGAGAACGTCATGTTCAACGCCACCGACGCCGCCAAGCGCTACCTCAAAGCCGACGCGCACCACTGGAACATGGGGAGCGGTGGCACGCACTCAAAGGCGTGGTTCCTGCCGAGCGTGTTGGACGGACTCACGGACGAGAGGCTGTCGAGCGAAGTGGAGCGGTTCGGCATGCCGACGTTCGCGGTGCTCGCGTCGGCACGGGTACTGCTGGTGGCGGTCGCCGCGCACAGCGGGGTGTCCACAACACGTGCGCGCGAAGCGGTGTTCATGCGTGAGAAAGCGTTGATGGCCTTTGTGCAAGGCGACGATCCCAGCCCCCCCCCTATCCCTGACCGAGTTCGAGTCGCGACCGGCTGACTGGAAGCCGGAGACACAAGACCTTTCGGCATTCCAGCGGCGCCGACCGCGTTGAAGGACGAACGCAACTCCGACAGCCGCAGTGCAGCGAAGTTCAACAGCTCGCAGGCGAGCGAGGCGCTACCACGCTTGAGGTTTGGAGTTAGAAGTTACAAGCTCCAAACTCACTCGGGCTCCAAACTCACTCGGGCAGCGCGTCGTCGTTGATACCCAGCGACGCGCGCAGCTCGGCCTCGGTGGTGCCCTGCAGTCGCTCGCCGTTCACGATCAGAAGATCGATTGCGACGCGGATCAACGTGTTGTCGGTGAGCCGCTCCCCTGCTCGCCCGCGGAGCGCATTGAGTTCCTTGCGCTTGGCCTCAATCCAGTCGAGTTGGTCGCGGCGCTGGCGCGTGGGCTTCGGCTCGAAGGTGAGCCACTTTGGCACGTCCGAATCGGGCGTCGAGGACGCCGGCGCCGGCAGTTCTAGAACGCGCGGATGCCGAAGCGGCGGGTCGCGGTGAGGAAGTCGGGGTTGTCGAGCGTGATCGGCGCGGTGCCGGTGACCGTGAGGTCGCCTGAGGCACGGTCGAGCCAGAACGCTCGGCACCACGAGCCGCCGAACTTGCTTCCGAAGTGGATGCCCATCGGCTGGGAGCCATCATCGAGGCTGGCGTCGTGGACGATGTCGGCGATGGCGGTGGTGAGGGCTCGATCATCGCTGCGCAGCGCGGCGGTCGTGAAGGTGGCGTAACCGCCGACAAGAAGGTGCGTTGTGAGAATCGGCTCGAGTGCGCTGATCGAGTCGGGATGCTCGACGTCGACCAGCCAGCCCGCCGCCGGCTGGCGGATCAGCAATGCGGCGCGGTCGTCTCGCCAGGATCGGGGCAGCGCTCCGGTCTGCATGAAGGATCGCTCCTCCCAGTCAGCCGCGACGTCGACGAGGAACTCTTCGAGCGTGAGTCCTAACGCTCGAGCGTCGACCTCGAGCGCGCTGCCGGTCCCGAGCGGCAGCTTGAAGCTCGAGAGGACCTCGGCCAGCGCACCCGCGCGGGAGCCCGCGGTGTAGAGCGTTTCGGTGCCCACTGCGTCATAGCGGCCCCAGCTGGAGCGCTCAGTGTGGTTGTCGCCGGTGTCGTGGCGAGTCGGCGCGGATATCGGGGCGTAGGTGTTCTTCGCAATGCGGTGCCCGATGTCACCAGTGCATGGAAGCAACCGAAGTCCGGTCGCGGTGCATGTCCGCGGTGCACGGACGGTCACGCGTCGTCAGTGCCGTCGATGAAGGCCTGCGCGGCACGGCCGAGCTGAGCGGCATCGTCGTCGCGGATCGCGGTCAAGGGCGTGCGCTCCCCGAGGAAGGGGTTCGCGCCGATGAACCAGGCCCGAGCGACGTGGGCTCCTTCGTGCTCGGCGACGACACCCCACGTCCTCGACATCAGGCGCAGACGGCGTTCGAAGTCGGGGCCGGGACGGGGCCCATCGTCATTGGCCCATTTGATGGGAAGCTTACGGTCCTTGCTTCCCGTCGCAGCCGCGACCAGTGTCGGACCGAGCGCACCATTGAGCTCGCGGACGAGCTCATGGATGTCAAGCCGCGTGACTCGACCGTGCTGCACCTCGGTTGATACCGTCATGCCACCAGTTTTACACCCTTCGCCCTCTCGTGCCAGGGGAGCGTCGCATTACTCCCGACGGGCTTCCCCCACACCCCGGCGAGCAGTTCTGCAACAGCCTGTTGCAGAGGCCTATACGCCACCCAGTCACCGCAAGGAGCCCTTGGCGCCGGCGGCCGTGCAGGTTGGGGAGCGGGACACGGAGTGGTCTGTCTTCGTGTTCGTGTTCGTGTTCGTGTTCGTGACGGCATCACAGGGAACGGGGTGGGTGCCCGCACGTCACATCAGCATCAGCATCGACATCGACAGCTCGGTGGGCCTCGTCCGCGGCAAGTACGACACCACCGAGCTCCCCGCAAAATCAGGCGAACATGTCGACGTTCTCGACGACGATCCAGAGAGCGGCTGGTCCTGGTGCCGGAATACTGCTGGCCGTGAGGGAATGACCGAAGTACCGGCTCCTGCGGGCCTGAGAATAGCTGTCAGCGCAGGGTCCATCAGGAGCCGTCGTTCGTGGACAGGCGTGCCGCGGGATCAAGGATGTCGAGGGCCTCCCCGATGAGCGTGATCGATCCTGTGACGACAATGAGTCCGTCGTTGCGACTCGATGCTTGTTCGAGTTGACGCCGTGCTTGTGTCAGCGCGTCTGACGTGTCGGGGGCCACGGTCACCCGGTCCTTGCCGACGACCTCGCTGACGAGGTTGGCGAGCTTCGCCGGCGGGACCGCTCGATCGGGATGGCTCGCTGTGATGATGAAATGGTCGACTGCGGTGGAGAGTGCGTTGACGATGCCTGCAGCATCCTCGTCGGCCAGGACGCCGAGCACGGCGATTACGACGTGCCCTTGCGCGAGGTCGGCGAGCGTGCTGGCAAGACTACGAGCACCGTGCGGATTGTGGGCAGCATCAAGGATAATCACGGGATCGCGAGAGACAATCTGCATCCGGCCCGGGCTTGCGCCTCTCCGATCCCGCGTGCCACCACGTCCCGGGGCAGCGGCGCTTTGCCTGCAGTTGGGAACGCCTCGACGGCGGCCACGGCGAGGGCTGCGTTGTGCGCCTGGTGGACGCCGAGAAGCGGCAGGTCGATGTTTTCGTACGTGCCGGCAATCCCGCGGAGCGTCACGCGCTGCCCAGTCTGGGTGGGCTGCACAGAATCGACGCCGAAGTCCTCACCGTCGAAGGCGACGGTGGAGTGAGTCCGCTGGACCGCTTCCTCAATCGGAGCACGCGCCTCGCGCACCTGTTCGCTGCTGACCACGAACGCATCGGCTTTGATGATGCCAGTTTTGTTCTTGGCGATTGCCTCGATGGTCGGGCCGAGGAACTGGGTGTGGTCGAGGTCGATTGGCGCGATGACTGCAACCTGCCCGTCGGCGACGTTCGTGCAGTCCCACTCACCACCCATGCCCACCTCGAGGACAACGACGTCCATATCAGCCTTCGCGAAACAGGCAAAGGTCAGCACCGTGAAAGCCTCGAATAAGGTCAGTGGCTGGCGCCCCCTCTGCCTTGAGTTCGGCATCGACATGGCAAAGCTCGGTTGCATGTCGTCTCAGACAGCTCCGAAGAGAACTTCGTCGATCGGTTCACCGTCGAGGCACACGCGCTCGTTCAGGTTCACGAGGTGTGGGCTGGTCATGAGCCCGGTACGGCGACCCTCCGCCCGCAACAGGCTCTCGATCATGCGGCTGGTCGACGTCTTTCCATTCGTGCCGGTGATATGGATGACGGGCGCTGCGCGGTGGGGACGCCCGAGCAATGTCACCGCCCGACGAGTTCCATCAAGGCGCACCTCTGGCGCTTGCTCGCCGATCCGCCGGCGCAGTTCCGCTTCGACACGGGCACTCTTCCGCTTCGACACGGGCACTCTCAGCGGCACCGCTCGCGGATACCGATGTGTCGGATGATTGATTCACTGATTTTCCTTCCAGCGAGCGGGCATTGACCATCGAACCGATTACTCGGAACACGCCCCAGCGGAGACATCTACCGAATTCACTATTCCGAGGAATTACGTTGGATATTAGCCGCAACGCGAGCCCACTGCTGACGCTCGAAACTCGAGTAAGCGTCCCGTCGGCCTGATGAGCCGAAGTCATTCACGACGTTCGCGGCAACAATCATGACTGTTTCACCGTCGGTCGCCCGCACCGAGAAGTCAATATTGAGAACAGAGCCGGCACCGCCGATGTTCCCCTCGGTAGCAGTGAAAATCATCCCCGAGTTGGGGCCATTTTGCGACGCAGGGTCCGTATAGTTATAGACGGTGTCTAACCTGGCGACATCATCGCCGAATCGATTCAGGGTAAAAGGGACATTATCGCCGACCATCGGGAACTGCCTCGGCGCACCCGTTACCGGGATCTCGCAGCTGAAACACGTTTGCAGTCGATTCCATATCTGCGACGGCTTTGCGTGCCCAATCGGGAAGGTATACCAATAGCTCCAGGCGTGCGAAGTGCCGTCTGCTTGGTCTTCCTCCATTGGTCGATAATTGCTCGCGCCCGGTTCAAGAACGGAACCGGAACGGGCACGCGTAACGGCATTCTGGTCGAGCGCATGGGCGGGGGCTGCCACCAGGCCAGTAAGTGTCGAGATTGATGCAAATACGACAATTGCGAGTAATCGCCGCGTCGTAATGGTACGAGCGCGAGTGATCATGTTGCCAACCGCTTTCATATTGGGGACGTAACCCTGCAAGTGTTGGTGCGAGGTTCGGCAATACCCTCCTCCGACACGACGAGACGAGAGGCCGATTCATTCAGCTAGACGAACGTCTGGCGAACAACTATATGAGTTAGCGCGACGAGGAAGCTGATTGGATTCCCCGAGTGGGCTGAGAGCACGCACATGCACGAGGGTGGTGTGGGTCGGGAACCGGGCGGAGGCTGAGATCAATGCGAGTCCGGCATCAACGTGCTGTGATCCTTTGCAACAGCGGACATTCATCGTGAGACGCAGGCTCGGCGCTGCGGGACTGCTGTAGGGCCGACTAAGCAGATACCAGTGAAAACCCGATCTGCACACGGCGTGGCATCGCCCGATAGCCAATCGGCTACCGCACAAGACCCGGCCGGTTCGTGAGCCCGCCAGGATCCGCGGATCTCGGTGTCGCAACAGACCCGCCCGGCGATCTGCCCGGCAACGGTTCCCCCGGTGAGACACAGTGAGAGGCTTCTGGTGTCCACACCCTCGGTCAGGGCTCGAGGGTGTCGGTCTCCGTCGCCAGTGCGGCTGCGAGGTCGGCTTCCGAGGGCAGCGCAGCGCGGACCGCTGGTGGGAGGAGGTCGTAGCTGGCGACACCGATCGGGGTCTGCTGCCCCGCGAGGGAGTACCGGACGACGGCGTCGTTTTTGTCCGCGACCAACAGCAGTCCGACGGTGTCAGCGTGCTGGGGCCGGCGGAGCTGGTCGTCGACGAGGGCGACGTAGAACCCGAGCTGTCCGAGGTACTCGGGTTTGAACTTCCCGGTCTTGAGCTCGATGACCACGTACCGGAGCTGCTCGACGTGGAAGAAGAGCAGGTCGACGTAGAAGTCATCGCCGTCGACATCGAAGTGCACCTGCCGGCCCACGAACGCGAACCCCTCGCCGAGCTCGCGGAGGGTGTCGATGATCCGGTCGACGAGTGCCTGCTCGAGGTGGCGTTCCTTCGCGTCCCCGTCGAGGGCAAGGAAATCCAGCACGTACGGGTCCTTCGTGATCTGCTGCGCCAGATCCGACTCCCCCGGTGGCAGCACCTCGGCGAAGTTCGTCGGCGCCGCCTGCAGCCGCGTGTGCGCGTCGGAGCGGATCTGGTGCTCGAGCACATTCCGCGACCACCCGTGCGCGGCCGCCTGGCCGGCGTACCAGTCGCGGAGCTCATGGTCATCGAGTCGGTCAAGGAGGACGGTGATGTGCCCCCACGGCAATTGTCCAACAGGCTGTTGGACAACTGCGTCCGCCGCCCACTCCCCCGCGAACCGGCGCATGTAGAACAGGTTCGCGCGGGAGAGCCCCTTCATCTCCGGGAACTCAGCGCGCAGGTCCGTTGCGAGCCGGCCGATGACGTTGCTCCCCCACCCCTCATCACCCTGGCGCTGCAAGATCGTCTCGCCGATCCCCCAGTAGAGACGAATCAGTTCCGTGTTCACGCGGCGCTGCGCCGTGAACCGGGCAGCCCGCACCTGCCGTTTCAACTCGACAAGAGCAGCGGCATACCCAGATACGGCTGGCGACGAATCAGACATCACCGCCCAGTCTGCCCGACTGACCGATCCGAAGAAGAACGAACGCAACGTGCTACGGAATCAGCTATGCCAAGGTGGAGGCGATCCCCGAGCGAAAGGCGACCTCACCATGGCGCAGAAAGTCACCACGCACCTCGTCGACGACCTCACCGGCGACACCATCGAAGACGGACACGGCCGCACCATCACCTTCGGCTTCGATGGCGCACACTACGAAATCGACCTCACCGACGACAACGCCGACGCGCTCCGCGAAGCGTTCTCCGACTACATCGCCGCCGCCCGCAAGGTCACCGGCCGCTCCGGCCGCACCAGCACCAGCACCAGCAGCGCACCGAAGCGGGGCAACTCGGAAGAGCTCGCGAAGATCCGCGAGTGGGCGAACGCGAACGGCCACGAAGTGTCCTCCCGCGGCCGCATCAGCCAGGCCGTCCGCGACGCATACGACGCCGCCCACTGACACCACCCCACCACCCGGATACGCTCCATGCGAGCGCTATCACAGGGGCTCCGGCCGGACCGTCACGACACTGACGGTCCGGCCGTTCCCAGTTCTGCCAACAGGTGCATCGTCTGCAGCACCCTGATGTGCACCGAACCTGGCAATCCGTCTCGGCGGCTAGGTGAATGGCGTTCCGGCGCGTAGAACTCAAGGACGTTGATACAGCAGAAGCGTCAACCAAGTCGGCGAAGGTTTGGGTACCGCAGTCGACGCGTGGGTGTCCCTCTCTCGGGTTGAGCGCGACACCCACGGCCCTGGGGCTGGCCAGTTCCCGTCGCTTTCGGCCAGAATCACTACCGGTTCTGCACGGATTGCTGCGACGAGACGTGATCGCGCGCATACTTCGCTGACCGGAGATCACGCGCCCGTCGCCGATGCGCGCACCGTGGTTCTCCGTCCTAGGCAGGTGCCAAGCATGGCCACGTCCCGTTTTCTTCGCCCCGCTCTGATCGCATTCACCGGTGTCGGGCTCGCTGCCGCAATGGCGCTCATGACCACCTCTGCAGCATCCGCCGCGACGGTCATCGACGGTCCGGTCAACCTCGGAACCGCATCGACCTACGGCGTCCTCGGCGCGAGCGCGGTCACGAACACCGGCCCCTCCGTGATCAACGGCGACCTCGGGTTGTCGCCGGGCACGTCCATCACCGGCTTCGGCGGCGCACCGAACGGCGTCGTCAACGGCACCACGCACCAGACCGACGCCGCGGCCGCACAGGCCCAGCGCGACACCACCACCGCGTACAACGTCGCCGCGTCGCTCTCCCCGACCCAGACCGGTCTCACCGAGCTGAACGGCCTCTCGCTCTCACCCGGCGTGTACTCCGGCGGCGCCCTCGCCCTGGCGAACAACGGTGCGCTGACCCTCGCCGGCAGCGCGAACTCCGTGTGGGTGTTCCAGGCCGCGTCGACCCTGACCATCGGGTCCGCCAGCCAGATCGTGATCACCGGCGGCGCCAGCTCGTGCAACGTGTTCTGGCAGGTCGGCAGCTCCGCCACCGTCGGCACCGGCGCCCAGTTCCAGGGCACCGTCCTGGCGCAGCAGTCCGTGACCGCCACCACCGGCGCGACCGTGCAGGGCCGCCTGCTGGCCCGCACCGGCGCCGTGACCCTCGACACGAACACGATCACGGCCTCCAACGGCTGCCCCGCACCGGGCACGCCGTCCGAGTCGCCGACCATCACCTCGGGCAACCCGTCCGACGGCACCGTGGACGTGCCCTACTCGTCCACCGTCACCGCGACCGGTACCCCGAACCCGACGTTCACCGCCACGGGCCTGCCCGACGGCCTGACGATCGACAGCACCACCGGCGTCATCTCCGGCACCCCGACAACCCCGGGCACCTCGACCGTGACGATCACGGCGTCGAATGGCACCAGCCCGGACGACACCGAGACGGTCACCATCACGGTCCGTGCCCCGGCACCGGTGCCCACCGCGACACCCACCCCGACGGCACCCGCAGTGGTGCCCACCGCAACCCCGAGCGGCCCAGCAGGCGGTGGCGGTGGCGGTGGCGGCGGAACCGACCAGCCCACCGGTGAGCTCGCGTTCACCGGCTCGGACCCGACCGTCCCGCTGAGCATCGCCGCCGCGCTGCTCGCCGCGGGTGCAACGCTCATGGTCCTGCTGCGTCGTCGTCGCCGCACCGTCGGCCGCATCTGATCGACCCGCACGATCGACGGCCCCGCGACCCTGGTCGCGGGGCCGTCTGCGTGCTGTCGGCATCCCAGACGCGCCCGCCGCTCCCACTGCGCCACATGACCGGGACGATCGAACTGGCCGGGTCGACGCAGTCGACGAGGTGCCGTTTGCGTGCGCAGAGTCGGCCAGCGCCGGGGACCGGACCAACAGCGGCAGCGACACTTCCCATTACAGACTGGAGAGGGCATCGAGTCAGCGCCGCCCTGGAGCGACCTTACCCGCGCTGCGGACGTCCCATCGGAACACCGGCAAGCGCCACCGCAACCCGGCCGGTGAGCTCGTCGACGAAGTCCTGGTCTTCGCTTTCCAGAACGTCGTCGGGAGCGTTAGTCGCCATAACGGGGATACCCGGCCCAAGCACCACGGTCGCATTCGCGGCTACGCCATCATCGTCAGAGGTGGGGATGTCAACGACGTCTCCCCCGCCGGTCTGGGCGAGGATCGCCGCGTAATGCAGCACCGCCGACGCCGCCGCATCGCTGACGAGGATCGTCGCCGACCCGTAGCCGATCTGTTTCATCACCCTCCAATACGGTGCCGGGTCGAGACCTATCTCGGTTCCGAGTTGAGACGGTCGCGATCCCGGGCTTCCCATCGAACCAAGGTGCGCGAGATTCGGATACCGCAGCAGCGCACAACGTCCGAGAAGCTGAGCCTCGTGCCCTGCCGCACCAACACCGCAACCGACGGTCTGGCTGCGATGCGCCTGGGTGGATAGCTCATCGACGCGAGCCCGAACGCGGGCGACGGTCGACTCCCGACCGGGCAGGTGGCAGAGCATCCGGAGAGCAGGACCATGAGGAGGATCAGGAAGCCAACATCTGGCCCAACGCCGGGGCTCTCAAAGAGTGCCAGTGTCGAGCACGAACAGGTCGTACCGACAGAGGCAGCCAGGTCCCGATTCTGGTTCCACCGACCTATCCGCAAGCCGCAGCGCATGCCGGCCCTGGACTTGGGGTTCGACCCATGCGATGTCACGATGTTTCGGTGACGGCGACGCCGCTCCCGGAGCGGCCGCCCACGTTCCGGAAGATGCGAGTGGTGGCGGTCAGTGAACACCGTGGTGCCGAACTCGAGGAAACGTACGGCCTCGCGGACGGTGTCGAAGGTTCCCTCGACCAATTCCAGTACGTCAGCGCCGGCGACGCGGACGTGTCAATGCGCGGGGCCGTCGTTGATGGCACCCGGACGGGTCGCATGCGGCCGCGTCCCGAACACATCGTCTTCTGGATTGCGGACGGCACCGCGACCATCACCACTGAAGCCGGCGACACCATCACCGCCATTCCGGGCCGGCCGATGTTCCTCTCAAGCAGCATCGTCTACGACTTCGCCGCCGACACCCGCAAGATATCGATGCTGCACCTGTCCGACCAGCTACTCCGCCGACGTCTCAGCAGCCGCGGCATCTACCTGCGCAGCCCGCTCCTCTTCGACGAACAACACACCGACCCCGACGCGCTGCGTCGGCTGCGAGAAACGCTCCACCAGAGCACACCCGAACTGATCAACGGTGCAGTCGAGGGCGACCCACGGGCGGCACTGAACACACGGATCGCGGACGCCGTCCTCGACACCTTCCGCGTGCGAGTCGCACCGAATGGCGCAACCACACCACTCGCCCGCGCCGTGGAACTGATCCACCGCGAAGCGCACACCGCCCTCTCGCTGCAAGATCTCGTAGCCGCCTCCGGCATGAGCATGCGCGGTCTACAAAGCGCCTTCGCCCGCACCTATCGGCTCACGCCGATGCAATATCTGCGGAACGTGCGTCTCGATGGCGCCCGAAGCGACCTCGAAGACGACGCCGCGACAACCGTCGCGGACATCGCCCGGAAATGGCAGTTTCACCACCTCGGCCGATTCGCACGAACCTACGCCGACCGCTTCGGCGAACCGCCAAGCCAAACACTCCGCCAACGACACCACTGACCCCGCGGCCGCCGCGAGTTGGGTCGGGACCACGGGCAAGCCGTGTCTGTATTCTGCCGTTGGATGATAGTGAAACGTCGAGCGCTCGTGCGGTAGGCGAGAAGGTGCTGACGCAAGCGATCGCTGCCCTGGTCAGCGGCAGTGTCCACGGCATCGAGCTCGCCGTAGGTCGAAACCGCTGCGTTGCGGATGGACTGGCCCACGTGCCTTCTGCAGCTCCGTCCGGCCCTACTGGTGACTCGTCCGTCAGGACGCTGGCTCGACTCCGAAAGCTGAAGGACTCCGGCGGATGGTGTGCAGCAGCCCACGAACCTTCCACGTCCCGGCACCGACCTCGATCGAGTACTCCCCCGGGGCCTTGATGCGGCCAGCGATCGTCTGGTAGTTCCGCTGCGTCACGCCTTCGCGAAGGATGAGTTTCCCGCAGTCAGCGGAGGTCACGATGACCCGCGGATTCGGGCCGCCGACGCCGCGGTAGTGGTCCCCTCTACCGACGTGACGTGGCAGCGAAGCGTCAGTCGGTGATCGAGGTCGTACGAACTCAGGACGGTCGGAGCGACGAAGATGACCACGACGAGGAAGACGAGAACACCCATCGCGCCGACGAAGCGGACGACACCGCGAACCTACCTACGGTCCGCAGCCGTCATCGGTGCGTTCCGCAAGCGATCGGCTCGATGGCGGCTCACGAACGTCCTCTCGTCGGGTGGCCCATCCATACTGGCCGACCGACGGCGTCACGGACTGCCCCCTCGCCCCAGAGGTGCAGCCAGCTGCCACATCGGACGACGTCGGCACTCGGACTCCTGGCCACATTGGACCCTCCGAGCGCGGTATCAGCGATCAAGAGCTCGGGACCTCGGGACCTCGGGGCTCGGGGCTCGGGGCTCGGGGCTCGGGGCTCGGACGACTTCACGAAGATCCGCGGGAGAACGCGACCACCCCCGAAGGTCTCCTCCCGAGGTCGTCTCGGCCAAGCCATCCCCTACGCGTGCTACGCCGCTCCCCACGCTAAACAGCCAGTCACCCTCGAGGTGGCCGACTCTTCTCGATCGCGCCAATACGGCGCTCTTATGTCAGCATGCCAAAGCCAGTCTGTCTGTTTTCGGTTAGGCCGCCCCTACCGTTCCGCGCCATCCTTCCACACCGGCAATCGTTGAGCCGTCGATATCTAGCTCCACGGGTAAAACCGTCTCCGGAGGAGCGTAGACAGTCACCGTGACACCCGTCCCCCAGAACTCCCGCGACATTCCAGAACCCCATAGCCCACGAGAAGACGTCTCGGCTGGGATCGGTAGCGCATCAAAAAGGGGCGTAGTTGCAGAGAATCCATAGTTAGAGCCTGGTTCAGTCAGCGGCCTTACCGTCAGGCTAACTTCGGTGAGGGCCAGTCCTAGCCACGTCACGTCAAATCGAACGGAATCCTCATTTTGTGTGACAGCAACGGTCACGATGGGGTCTGGCGCGAGACTCGGCCGTGAACTAAGCAACTCACCAAGTCGATCCCCAGTGGTCCCTTCAACGGGCTGCACTCGAGCCAAAATGCCACGCCCTCGGCCGTCGAATCGTCTCCCATACTCAGCCATCAGCGCGGACCGGAAGTCCTCACTCGTGTCGTAGAAACGCTGCCGAGGCCAATGGGGATCGAGGATTGACATCGTGCGCGCCGAGTCCCCACCCAACCAATCGCGGATCATCGCATTGATATGCACATCGCTGAAGGAGTAGCCCGCCACAGCGAGATGCGTGGCACGGAGCAACGCTGATCGTGCAGCGAAATTGAGAACAAGTGTTGGCCCGTCGGTTGCCAGCTTCTCCCGATCACCAACCACAATCCAGGGCAGGTCGCGGCGCTGATGCCCCCACGTCTCTGGAGATGCCTCGGGCGGGACAACACGAATCCCGCGTGGTGAGAGCTGCGAGTGAGGTGCATCTGGGGAAACCGATGGTTGCCAGTCCAACGATCCGTGAAGCTTCATGAGATTCAATTGGCCGTCGACTGGCAGGAACTGGAGATACTCGCCTGGGCGCCACCCCTCGACGCCGCGATTAACAGAGATGTTTTCGTTTGCGGCAGCTGTTTCTACAGTAAGGTCATAGTTCAGGGTGATCACATCGACCCCCCCAACCTGCTCCCGCGCTAGCTGAAGGAGTGGAGCGAAGTAGGAGACGTCTCCGTGGGCACCGAGCAGTTCAACTAGAGATGCGAGGATAAATTCCTCGGCCCGCTCGAAGGGCTCCTTAAGATCGGGGCGAAGTGCCGCCCGAGCAATTCTAGCGACAGCCTCGGTGATGTTTCGGTCTTCGAATCCAATTCGCGAACTCAAGGCCTTCCCGACCGAGTCTAAGATGGCTTTACCCGATTGAGTCGGGAGATTAGATGAACCAAAGTTGCTGAGCGCCGCCGACCAACTCGCAACAAACGGTGCCACTTCGTGATTCTCGCGATCACGGAGCAACCGAACCGCAGATATTAAGGTTTCAATATTAACGGCGGACCGCGGATTCTCTCCGCGTGCACCCTGATACCCCACCATGCCTGCGTAGACCGCATTAATCGCACGAACCCAGTCCGGTCTTCCTCGCGAAGGACCATGTCCAGCCTCATTCGCCTTGTCAACGATCGCGCCCGCAAGTTCCGAGGTGAGGGGAAGTCCGGCGTCTTTCGAGGCACCCGCCCCCAGCAGCACCGCAGTACGTTCGGTGTTGTCGGCACTACCTAGTCGGCTGTCGATGTTCTCCTCCATGAGTGGGACCCCGTTCTTGCGTCAGCGACACGGCTGCGACCACCGCGACCTCATCTTGCCTCAGTGCTTCCACCCTCCGCGGCACGAACCCTGCGGGTCATCTTCACCTGGCAGATGGCGGAGGAGCTCGCTGCCGGCCATATGCGGGCGATGGGATTTACCGACGCTCGACGAACGACTGCCGGAGCAGACGGCGGAATCGACATCATCATCGCGACAGACGCGGTCGCGCAGGTGAAGCACCTGGCGGTGCCGGTCGGGTCGCCGGACGTACAGCGTCTTCGGGGTGCGGCGCACGGGATCGGGCATGCGGTGTTCTACGCCAGCGGCGGCTACAGCGCGCAGGCGGTGGCGGCTGCGGACCGGTCCGGCGTTGCACTGTTCACGTTCGCTACTACCGGCGAGGCAAACGGCGCCAACGCGCATGCCGAGCGGCTCGAGCACGGGGCCGATCCCGAGAGGGCACGTGCGCTAATGGAAGCCGGGGAGGTGGCAATGCAAGAGGCCAAAGCCGCGCTCGATGGAGCGAACACGTTGGCGAACTCGGTCGGGAACCAGTTACGTGAGGCTGCAACACCCGCCGATCTGGTGATCCGGTGGCTGACCGAGTTCGTCGCCCGCTCCCGTCGGCTGCTCGACGTGTTCACACGCGAGACCACGCAGTGGGCGACTGCGATCGAACGCGACGAGACGCTCGCTGACTTCGCCACGTTCGCGGAGGCAATGCAGCTACTGCGGGAGTCGGCGGAGCGGAACCTGGAGGTGGGACGGGCTGACCTCAAACGGGCGCGCCGCGGGGCCGGCACCGTTGAGCACTGACTGGCACGAGTACGCGCTATGGGCGTTGTGGCGTGAAGAGGTCGGAGATGCCGGCGACGACGCATCCGAGGTGCGCGCGTTGTCCGTCTTGCTCGAAGAAGTCCGGTGTGCCGATCGGGACAGGCCGGTCGCAGACGATGCAGTGGTCGAGGTTCGCCATGCGTTCAGCGTGACCGGCGGCGGGCTCCCGGCGCCAGCCCTCGTCAGGGTGACGGGCCGGCGTCGTCTACCCTGCGGGAGCCGGGCAGGACTGGGCACCCGGCAAGTAGCGCTCGATTGCCTAGCGGCCAAACGTTCTGCTCACGACTGGACGATTTCAGAGTCCAACTCGCGTCCGGGTGGTCGCGCCGCGCCTCGGTGCCGATGCGGCGGCGGAGCGTCGATCGCTGACGTGCCCGCTCACCGACTGCGAACCACCACGTTCCCCGACGCTCGCCACGACCTAGCCCAAGACTGGTCGTGCTACAGTAATACAGATACGTCATCCTGGCGTACGCAAATACGGAGGGGTCATGCCCACAACAACAGTCCGTTTGGATGACGAGACTAGGGACGCTCTGCAGCGTCAAGCCGACGAGGCAGGAGTCACTGTTAGCGACTTCATCCGCGCCCTCATCCGTGAAGCTGTCATGGACCTCGGGAATCGAGTGACCCGGGATGGCTACACGCCTGAGACGCTGTCGCCGAAGGATCGGCACATCTTGTCCCTCCTGCACCGCATCCTCGGTCGCGTACTCCCCAAGGACACGGAGACTGACTCCGACGGCGACGAGGAGTACCAGCTCGAGCGCGCGCGGGTGCTCGAAGAGGGGTTCACGCTCGAGTACGAAACCGAGTACGCGGGAATCTCCGCCGAACTGAGCGCTCGTGATTCGCTCCGCGTCATGGACATCTTCGAACTCTTCCGGATGACCGGTGACAGCATCAAGATCCTCCGCCAGCAAGGAATCACGGTGCCGGAGGACCTCGAGGAGGACTTGTCCTTCCGGGGCTTCGACTTCAACGACCAGCTCGAAAGCAAGATGGCGGCGTACGCGAGGTTCATGATCAATGACGACCGGTGGGAGGAACAGGCCGACTTCATCAAGGGACGAACCGGCGGGAACTCTCACAAGAAGATGCTGGACACCTACATGAGGATGCTGAGCGAGTACCGCCGCGTGCGCTCCCGTCGACGCCCGACCTTCGGACGCGACTACCCCCTCACCCTCGAAGAACTCGAGGCGATCGCCGCGGAGCGGGTGCACCCCGACAACCGCTGAGAGGTTGGGACAGCACTGTCCTCAAGCCCCCGGACATCGTCAAGGAAGGGGGCGATGAGCGGGCCCGGCATCCCGTCAAGGGCGGCGTCGATGTCATTGATCGTCAGTCACGCGTGCCGGGGCAGGCACTCACCGGATGGCACCGGGTAGGCCCGGAAGTCGACCTTCTCCTGCTCGCCACGGGCGAACGCGTCCAGGCACCCGCCGATTCAGCGCGATGCCGTCGAGCTGACGAACTGCGCCCTGATCCAACGTGCTCACCCGCACGTACCCGACCCACTGACCCGACACGTCGCCTCCGACCCCTACTTGTCTAGTTGAAGTCCAAGGCCCTCCCCAGGAAGTGTCAGAAAATTCGAGATCGGGCCGCGGTCAGACACCCCTTGACGTCATGTCTGACGTCCAGTTGGGGTGTACCCCAATTGGGCGTCTAGGACTGGACGAACCTCTCCCGCATGCGTCAGCCCCGCCCGGTATGAGGGCAGCTTCTACAACGGCCGACGACGACGTGTCGCCTGCGCAGTGGCGTTCCGAGGCTGATCGCGAAGCGCAATTGAGCCTGCACCCCACAGCACGACACCACCGCCTACGACCGAGATTCCGATGAACAGGCCTCGCGCAGCATCATGCTTGGGCTCATCCCTCGTCGGGCACTCGCGATGAGATCGCTGCTCTCCGAGGTGTTGGACGTTCACGCACGGAAGCTGTACCGATTCGGTGTGGTTGTGGGCGGCGTTCGCTCCGAAGATGAGGGCTACGACCCCGAAGACAACGAGAAGGACACTCGTCCTGAAGGAGGACGCTCGAATGCGTGCACTCGAGCTTTCCTGCGTCTCCCTGGTAGCGGCACGACGCAGCGCCGCACGCTGGTTGAAGATGCCCCTTAAGTTCGTGTTCACCCCTCGGTCATAGTTCGTGAGCAGCGCCTGGGCGTGGGCTTGGCTGTAACGGTCGACGCCGTATCGCTTCCGACCTTCAACCGATGCGAACGCCTGCTTGAACTGCTCAAACTCCGCGTCCTCCACTACTTCAGCCTAGGCCTCGATCCCCGTTGCCCCGGGGCGCGGACCAAACAGATGAACCGCGGCGGATCGTGATCAGAATCGCGCGACTTAGCGTGAACGGCCACAGATCCCGGTGTCTCAACAGACGTCGACCATGGACGATCCGGCACGAACCGAGCCCGCCCCGGGCTTGAACAGGCGATCGCCGCATGCTGGGCCGGAGACACGCTCGTGGTCACCAAGCTCGACCGGCTCGCCCGCTCCGCCGTCGACGCCAGCACGATCGCGGCCGAGCTCGCAGCAAAGGACGTCCGCCTCAGCTTCAACGGATCCGTGTACGACCCTCTCGACCCGATGGGGCGCATGATCTTCGGCATGCTGTCGGTCTTCGCTGAGTTCGAAGCGAACCTGGTCAGCGCCAGAACCCGAGAGGGCATGGCCACTGCTCGAGCGAAGGGTCGACTGAGGGGTGGCAAGCCCAAGCTCTCCCCCAAGCGCGAAGCGCTCCTGGTGTCGATGCATCGGTCAGGTGACTACACGACCGGCGAGCTCGCGGAGCTGTTCGACGTCGCCCGGGCCACGGTCTACCGGGCGTTGAAGCGCGGGTCGGACGCCACCTCAGCGGACCTTGCACTCCCCCGCACTGAGCGCTGAGGGCAGCTAGTCACTGATAGCATCTGCTATCACACGGTAGCGGATGCTGTCAGAGGGGGCACCAATGGTGAGGATCGTGGGTCCGAGTGGGGACGAAGCGGAGGCCAACGAGCGCCTGAACTGGCAGATGCTGATACTGCGGTCAGTGGTCGCTCACGATGATCGGGTGAGTGTCCCCGAGATCGCCCGGCCGGGATCGGAGCTCTTGGCCGACGACGAAGCGACAGCTCCGTTTCACACGTCCCATCTGGTGCCCTATGCCCTCAACGTCTCCAGCGACGCATTGAGAACGGCGCTCGTCGTCCTGGCTGACGGCGAGGACATTCGAGTCCCCATCATCGGCCTCTACCCGCTCCTCCGAACCGTCATCGAGGGCTCCGGTCTTGCGACGTGGCTGGTTGCTCCCGACGAGCGTCTTGTGCGGGTGAAACGCACGCGTGAGGCTCGGCTCTCGGACCTTTCGCACGATGACAGGGCGGTTGTGGTCGCGTCGACGCCCGAGCTGACAGACGACGCCGCCGAGAGGTCCGCCAAGCAGAAGATGCGACGCGAGAACTCGAGGCAAGTCCGTTCCGAGAAACGTCGACTGCTCGACCATGCTGCTCGTCTCGGCGTGGAGATCGACGAACGAGGCATGCCCGGGTTTGGACCGATCATGGAAGCAATCGCGCCGGTCATCGGCATGAGCGTCGGCGAAGTCCGTGGTGCGTGGCACTTCGTGTCCGGCCTCACGCATCCGTCGCTATCACGTGCTATCAGCATGGCGAGCCTCGAGGTGAAGGACAACAACGGAGGCGGCATTCTCACCGCGACGATGTCGGCCGACCTAGCAACTGTGAGTCTCGCGCTCGACGCGGCGCTGCTGGGATTCAAGACTGCTCTCGACGTGGTCGCGGCCCGAGGCGGGCTGGCAGATCTCGCCTGGACCGGCAGCGATCTTCCCCCCGCCCCGAGGTTTCAACGGGTCTGGAACGACCGTTGAGTGGTGGTGCCCCCGGATTGGGCCAGGGGCACCGAGCCGGCGGGCACGTAGGGCGCCGACTTCCAGACACGATACCCGTGCTCCCTTCCCACATAGATAGCCCCTGCTATCAAATGATAGCAGGAGCTATTACGTGCATGTGTGAGCTAGCAGCAACTAGCAAAGGCTAGCGCGTGCTACTCCATGCCGTTCTTCTCGATGTGCTCCATGCCGATCTCCATCGCTCGCAGCATGATCGCGTGATTCGGGTACCTGGTCGCCTTGTTGTAGTCGGCGATGCGGTCTCGGAGTGCTTCGTGCCCGCGCCAGCGCACGAGGGCCGTCAACGGCGCATCGCCCGCACTCTGCGGCCGTGCCTTCACCGGGGCGGTCGCCTGGGATGTCGCGGGCGTCTCGGGAGGCAGGGCGTCGGCCGCGGCCCCGAACGCGGCGATCGCGTCGGGGTCCGCCTCGGTCTTCTTGTTCCGTGCGATAGGCATCAGCCGTACACCTCCGCCGTGAGCTCCTGAATCTCAGCCCGCGCCTGCTTCGCCTTCGATACAGGGAGCTCCATCACTCCAAGGCCAGGAGCGGCGGCGTCGCGGTAGGCCTTGCGCGAGTACAGAACGGTTTCGAGGGGCTTGACCTGGGGGTACTCCACGATGAACTCGGAGACGTCTTCTGTTTCCGTCTCGTTATGATTGGTGGGTGCCTGGCTCAGCAGGCTACGGACCTCCAGGTCCGGGTTGAAGTCGCGGGCCGTCGAGATCACCTCGTCGAACTCCTCGAGCGTCTCGACGTCGAACTGACTGGCGCGGAGGACGACGATCATGAGATCCGCGGCGGTCATCGCTGTTCGCATCTCCTGGTTGTCATCGCCGGCGACGTCAACGATCACGTGGTCGTAGAGCTTGTCGAGATCACGCAGGGCGGCGTGCACGTTGCCGCGCTTCTCGACGAGCGTCATCGCGGGTTCAACGCCGGCGTCCACTCGACGTGCGTGCCACTTGGCCAGCGATCGCTGCTTGTCGGCGTCGACGAGGATCACGCTCTTGCCCTGATGGGCGAGCGCCGCCCCGATGTTGGTGGCGACCGTGCTCTTGCCCGGGCCTCCCTTGGTTCCTCCTACGAGGGTGATCATCGCAACCCCTTTCGTGTGCCGTTGCTATCACGCACTATCAGTCGCTAGCCCAATCCAGCAGGCAATAGTGCCTGTTAGCAGGCTAGCACATGCAAGCAGGTGATATCACTAGCAGCTGCTATTAGTTGCTAGCAGATGCTATGCAGCCGAATCGAGGTCCCGAAGCTGCTGCACGGGTCCGGGTCCGGGCCCGAAGAGTGACATGGCCTCTGAGGCTCTTCCCGGTGCCGGTACGGGGACCTGTGGGCTCGCGGGGGAGAGGCCAGCGTCGGTGGGGTCGTGGAGGATTTGCTCATGGATCCAGCTGAGGTTCGGGAACGGCAGGAGCGAGCGCTGATCGCGTTCGTGCTGCGCGCGCGACGCGTGCGGGCGCATTCGCTCGCTGAGGATCTCGACGCGCTGGCGAAGCTGCAGAACCCGAGCTTCACGGTGACGGTCAACGCCGAGACGCGAGAGACGACAGTGCGGTCGGAGTATCCGCCGGAAGAGCAGGTCGAGAGTGCGGCTGCACGGATCCGGCCGTTGTTGCTCAACGAGGAAGATGCGCACTGCATCAAGACGATGAACGCGCTGCTGTACTTCGCTCGCGAGACCGGCGCCGACGCCGACGCGATCGCGGCGCTGAAGAAGCTGCGCGAGGACTGGAAGGTCGTCGCGTCGCAGAAGGTCAGCCGCTCAGCGTACGAGGTGCGGGTGAAGCAAGGGGAGGCGCCGGAGGAAGCGCTGGCGGACCACGAGCTTGCATATGCGTGGATCTACGGCGACGTTGTGCACGCCGACACCGACAAGCGTCAAGGTGCGCACTCGTTTGGTGTCGAGGAACGCTTCCATGCCGCTGTTCCGCTCGTGGCGCGCGTCATGGTGTTGACGATCCGGACACTGAACACGCTCGAATGGCTGCACGGCAGACGGATCTTGCCGTTCTTGCATGACGCCTTCGCGGAGGACGTCGTGGTCACCCGTCGGGTCGTCGTTCGCGAGGGCCCGGTGTTCGTCGCCCCCTTCGTGGACGGAGCGCTTCCGGTGCTGCCGGCACTGGGCGCAGAGGCTGGCAGCGGTTGGGTTGAGTTCGCGGACGAATTCCTCCCGGACCAGCAGTAGTGCGCCGATAGCGCAGTCGTCCGCGGATCTTGTCGGGCTGGCCTAAGCGGCAGATCGGCCGTTGGCGAGTGGGCTGACGCGTGGAAGACGTCCGGTGGCGCTGATGAGCTGGCGGGCAGCACGGAAGTCGGCGCGGCCGTCGGTGGTGCGCGGGTGTTTGCCGTGTCGGTTGGTGCCGTCGTCGTAGAGCGTGATGGCGTCGGGGGAGGGGCGTCGGCCCGGGCGTTGACGGCCGGGGGAGGCCATCCAGGCGAGTTCGCCTTGCCACCAAGCCCAGGCCTCACGCTCGACGGCGTAGCGGTGTTGTCGCGCATGGAGAGTGCCGGCGGCGCCAATGCGCTGCGCGACGCGGTCTCGTTCGCCGAGCGGCGCAGCGGTCCAACCGTTGTGCGTCCAGCGGGTCAGACCGTGGCGGTGGAGCGTCCGCAGCGTCCGTGTGTCGTCGAGCGTGGGGGAGGTCAGGATCCGCGCATAGACGTTCCCAGTGTGTAGGCCCAGCCCGGTGCCCGCGGTGAAAGTGTCGTGGGTGCGTGTCTGCTGTCGGTCGGTGAGCTCGGACAGAAGGTGGGTGCGGTGGGCGGCCCCGGCCCCTCCGGGGCGCGGGTCCGCTTGTGACCGACCCCGGTCGGTATCCCTGTGGAGAGCGTTCTGTGGGTCGATCGTCCAGTGCGCAGCTCGGGTGCCTTCGTGGGCGGCGGTGTTGGCGATCCACCCGTCCGCAGCGAGGCGGAGGAGCGCCGTACGCGCGGTCTCACGCCCGATGCCACACAGAAGGGCCAGTCGGCGGATGTCGGCCTCCACGGAGACGCTGACGGCTTGCAGGGCAAGGAGGCTGAGCGCGTCGAGGACCCGTCGGTCCGCAGGGCCGCCTCCGGAGCTCCAGCGTCCGGGAGAGGCCTCGGCGCGCTGTTGCAGGGAGTCGACGAGGTCCGCGATCGCGCCGGCTCGGCCATCGAAGGTCGGATCATCGCCGGCGCCGCGAGGGTTCGCTGCGACGTAGCGGACGGCCTTGTCCCACTGACGAGCGAGGACCCGGAGAGGGGACTGCTCGCCGGTGGTCGGCCGCGGAGCGCGGCGGCTGCCGGCACGAACGGTGCGGACGTGCTCGAGGCCGGGCTCGTCGCGGCGTGCCAGGACGTCCGCGTACCGCCACCGTGCGGCTGCAGCGCCGACGAGGACCCGCCACAGGGAGGCGGACGCGTCGCCGGCGGCCGCGTCGTCCTGCAGCGCGGCCGCGCTGCGTGCTGCGAGCGGCCGTCGTGTGCCGGGCAGGTAGAGGCGCCCGTGGTGGTCCAGCGGCAGAGGGCGTCCAGCGTCGAGTGCGGCGTCGGGCGCGGTGGCCGCCGCGAGCTCGCCGGCGGCGATCGCGAGGGCACGCACCTGGTGCGCCCGGGCGCTTGGCGTCGTGAGCGCGGCGAGCGTGCCCATGATCGGGGTGGAGCGCCCTCCATCGCGGTGCGGGCTCAGCGGTGGGCGGAGGCAACCAGTTGCAGGGTTCGACAGGGGAGCCTTGTCGAGGCTCTTGCAGACCCGCGCGAGGTCGCGGGCGATCGTAGCGACGGTGTCAGCGCTGACACCGTCGATGAGGGCGACCCAGATGTGGCGGCCGCCGGAGGGGCCGGACTGGCAGACCAGGTGTGGCATGCCGGCGTCGTCGAGGAGCCGGCGGATGGTGTCGGTGTCGGTTTTGACGACCTTGAGTCCGACGTGTTTGGTGTCGAGGTCGAAGCCGAGGTAGCGGTAGCGGTGCTCGTCGTCGGCGAGGTTCATCGCCCACGGCCGCGCCGGGACGTCGCTGGTGACGGCGGCCCCACGGCCGGCGTAGGAGTTCACGACGGCGCCGTACGCGTCGACAGCAGCCACGCGCACACGGCGCCGAGGAGACAGGACGCGCGTGAGCGCCCAGGCGGACGAAGTGTCCGCTGCGGACACGCGGGCAGGTGAGTATGTACCGGGCGCAGCAACGTGCGTTACGATGGCGACACCTCCTCCTCTCGGGGTGGTGGTACGACGAAGGCTCCCGGGTAACCGGGCTTCTTCTCTCGGAACTCACAACCTGACCCGTTTGGCGACTAGACAGGCAGTGAGATACATGACTTGGGGCTTGGCCCCGGACCCCCGCCTCGGCGGGGGTTCTGTCGTTTAAGCGGCTGGGTGGGCGGCCTCCAGAGATTGGTCGAAGACCGGCAGCGCGCCGAACTCGGCCTCGTACTGAGCACGAAGCCGCTCCAGGTAGAGGGACACGCTGAGGTTGCCGGAGGCGCGGGCAGCGTCCGTGAACGCCTTCCCGGTGTCCGGATGCAACCGGATATCGGGCCGTGCGGGTTCGACGCCGCGCGGGAGACGGTTCCGCTTCACACCTGCGTTAGATCCGGGCATGGTCACGAGTCTGGTGTTAACACCGTGGTTACCCCGGGAAGCTGCTTCGGCGTGTCCGATCGTGGCACTCACTGGAACCACCCGGCGACGATTTGCACCCAACGGTGCCGGAACGCGCGAGTCAGAGTCGTCTCGCCGCGGCAGAACCGCACGAAGTAGTTCCGTCCGATGGGGGTCTTGGAGATCAGGAAGTGGAAGCCGCCCGGGAACCGGGTGAACATGCGCAGCAGCTTCTCGCCGGCGTTGATCTCGGGCACGAGCTCCGCGTGTACCTGCGCCTCGTAGCGGTCGAGGGCAGCAGCGTCACCGCCGGCGAACGCGGCCGCGGCGATACCTGCCCATTCACCGGAGCGGAGGGCGAAGGAGATCCCTTCACGTGTCCACGGCTCAAGGAGCCCCGCCGTCTCGCCGGCGAGCACGACGGTGCCGCGGCGCAGCGGGGAGTTATGGGCGCGCCACTGAGTGAGGTGTCCGCTGCTGCGGTCCTGGTCAGTGGGATGCAGGTCGAGTCGTTTGATCCAGTCGTTCAAGTAGCCCCGCGTCTGGTCCCCGTAGCCCTTTCGCTCGATGACGCCAACGGTGAGGGTCTTCTCCTTGGGGAACACCCACGCGTACGTGCCTGGGCGAGGGCCCCAGTCCAGCAGGACGCCGGTCGCGGCGTCCTCTGGTCGGCGGGGGACTTCGACCTCGAGGCCGAGGTCGGTCCGCTCGATGACAACACCGACATGCCGGCCGACGCGTCCGCCGGAGCCATCGGCGCCGATGACGACGCGTGCAAACAGTTCGTCGCCATCTGAGAGAGCGAGACGGGTTTGCCCGTCCTCGTCCGTGAGGGATCGGACGTTGGCGCCGTCGCGGAAATCGGCGCCGGCTTCCTTAGCCGCGTCGACGTTGGCCTGGTCGAATCGTTCCCGGTCGACCATCGCAACGAAGGGTGCCTGGGTGCGAACGCGGGTCACGCGACCCATGCGATGCGAGAAACCCACCTCGGGGACGTCCGCCTCGATCGTTGCGAGAGCATGGTCGTTCATCCGGTGCCGCGACTGACCAATGATGCCGCCACCGCACGTCTTGTACCGGGGGAACGTAGCCTTGTCGAGCAGCAGCACGCGGGCGCCGCCGAGAGCGGCGTAGCGTGCTGCCGTGGCCCCTGCAGGGCCGGCACCCACGACTACGACGTCCCACACCTGATTGGCGTCTGTGTCCTGCATGAGGCCAGAGCCTACCCGGGATCAGACGGGCTACGCTGGATGCGTAGCACTTCGGGAACCATCGGCGAGTCGGAAGGGGAGTCCCAACATGGCGGGAAGAGTCGATCAAGCCGCACTCAAGCTGCTCGATGACCGCGGGATCCCGGAATCGCTCTCGATGATGGATCTGCAGCGTCGTCTGCAGGACATCACTGGACGCGACCTCGAGTATTACGTGGCCTCGAACCTCGAAGGCAAAGAAATCCACGGGGTCTGGGGATCTGACCTTGAGCAGAACGTCGACATGGTCTACTGCCCGCCCGGCAATCCCACCGTGCAGTACTTCATCATCCAGCACGAGCACGGCCACATGATCGCCTCGCCGAATGGCGCCGGGAAGAACATCGGCGCCAACCCAGAGATCGTTGAGCTCCTTGGAACAGCCATCCCGCTCGGCCGACGTCTCGACTTCACGTTCCAGCACAGCGACTTCTCCGCAGAGGAGGAGCGCCTAGCGGAGATGGTTGGCGCCGAACTCGCGGTGCGTGTCCTGCGCTACGAGAAGGGCCGCGGGAAGGACTTCCAGTTCGGGCGGGTGTTCGAGCGATGACAGGTGGGCCCAGTTGGATCACCGTGACGGGCATCGCCACGGTGATATCAGTGTGGATCGCCGCTGCAGCGATGCTGTTCCCGAACGTCCGGGGCAAGAACTCGATGCTGCCAACCGGTGTCGTGTTCTGGGCCATCGGATGCAGTCTGCAAGCGCCGTGGCTCTACGTTGTCGTGGACAGGTTCCTCGGCGGGGAGAACCTGACGAACCTGCTGTATCGGTCCGCCGTGATCGTGGCCCTCGGCTGCCTCGAGGTGATGGTGATCCGGGCGATGAGCGGCAGCCGGATCCGCCTGGTCGAAGCTGGTGTGTGGGCCGTGACCTTCGTCATGATCGCCACGCAGTCCGCGCTGTTCATGGCAGCCGACTGGTCCGTGTCTGACCCGTACCTCGGCAGGTACACCGGGGAACCCCTGCGCGAACTCTTCGCCGCAATCCTGCCGATCTGTGTCGGCCTGTTCGGCATCCAGGTCCTCCGCGTCGCCTTCAAGGGGCTACCCGGCTACGGCGAGTGGACCACCCGTTGGGGTGTGAGCCTCATTGGCGTCGCCGCCGTGGTCGACCTGCTGTGGGTGAGCGAGAGCCTCGTCATCGGTGTGGTGCGCGCCACCGTGGCCCCGCACGCGCTCATGACGGGCAACGTTGAGCCGTTGTGGGAAATCGCGGTCGTGTCCATGTGTGTGGTGACGGCCGTTGGTGTCGTCGTGGCAGCCGCTCATCCAGTCCTCGTCCCCGCATGGCGACGGGTCCTGCTCATCGTGTCAATCCCAGTCAGCGACCGCGCCATGCTCACAAACCCCGAGTACAGCGTTCACACACGATCCGAACGCCACCAGGCCGCATTCAGGAGTCGCGGAGAGGTCGCGGAGCTGGCACTCTGGCAACGCTGGGCAGAGCTGGAGGACAACATCCGATTGCGGCAGTTCCAGCCACGCTGGTACGAGCGGCAGTTGATCCACCTGATGATGGGTGCCACAAGCGCGAGCTTCGCCGGCAGCATCGTTCCGCAACTACTCCTCCCGAATCCCGACACCGAACACAGACCAGGCCCGACCCGAATCGAGTCCACAGCATGAGTTACGACAAGCTCACCGACGAGCAGAAGGAGCAGCGGGCCGCCCTAGCCCGCAAGCTCGACCTGCTCTGCCGCACGATCATGGCGCCCGACGGTGCACCCGTCACGTACACGAAGATCCGCGACTACCTCGCGGACCGCTACATCAAGCTCAGCCGCTCCCGGTGGGAGTACATGCGCGCCGGGAACAAGTACCTCGTCGACGACAAGCTGCTCTTGTCCGCGATCGCGCAGTACTTCGAGGTCGACCCCGCCTACCTCATCGGGCCAGACAGCCAGTTGACGGAAACCATCGACGCCGCCCTCCGGTTCACACTTGCGGAGCGAACGAGCCCTGTGCAGCTGCACGCCGCCCGCACACTGGGCCAGGACGTGTCGACCGAGCACCTCAACCGGCTGACTGCACTCCTCGAGGAGATCGAAGCGGCACGTAAGCAGCCGTAGCCTCACTACGCATAATGCGTAGCAAAACACATACTGACTAGCGCAACGCATAGCGCGTAGTGCTACGCTGCCTTCAACGATGGTTTCTACCCCCGTTGGAGGCACACGATGGCGACTCCCGCCGCTGCAAGCTCGGACTGGTCCGATCCTTCGCTGACCTCCGGTGATGACAGCGTCCGCACATGCCCACAGTGCGGGGGCACGAAGCTCGGAACTCGGTACTGCACCGAGTGCGCCGCGGAGCTCGTCCCACCGGTCGCCGTGACGCACGCGTTCGGGCCGATGTGGGCAGTTAACGGCCACGTGCTCACCGTCGCAGCGGGGGAGGACGTGCGGCGACGCGTGCTCGACGCTGTCGCTCAGATGGTCGACGCAACCGCTCCCGTGCGCGTCGTCGTGACGGACGGGCAGCTGGTGACCAAGGTGGTCCTTCGACTCGACGGCAGCTCTGTCGCGCAGGGCGACGACGCAGCCACATGGGCAGGCCCCGGCAGGGTCGACCTGCCACCGGCGGTCGCCGCTCGGCGGACGTCGATCGTAGGCGTGCACCCCACCGCTGGCGCGACGACGTGGGCACAACTGCTCGCCCTTCCCGAGGCGGAGCTCGCGGACGAGCTCGCCGGCCCGGTCGTCCTGGTGTGCCGGTCGACACCCGCTGGTATCAACGCGACCAAGGCCGCGATCCACTCGCTTGGCACGGCCGCGGTCGACGCGGTCCTCGTCGTCGCTGATGCACCCGGCAAGCCGGTCCCGGCCGCGGCGCGCGAGCAGCGCGTGCTCGCCGGCGCTGTACCGGTCGTGCCGGTGCCGTGGCTTCCACGCCTCCGGGCGGTGGCAGAAATCTCCCCTGCGTTGGCCGGGCAGCTCGCCCGTCCCGTGCAACGGGTCACCAAGGCGCTCCTGGGGGCGCAGTCAAACAAGGAGAAGGCCGAATGATCAGCAACGCCATCTACGCCGTCGTCGCGAAGTCACCGCGTGCGTTCGACGCCACCAACCGCGCCGGCATGGTCGTCGCACAGGCGTACTGCCTGCCCGGGAAGGCGCAGGACGCCCTCGACACCGCCACTCTCTGGACCCGCATCGTCGCGATCTCGCTCGGCGTCATCGCGCTGATCATCCTCGGGATCGGCATGTTCTTCTCCGGTCGCCGCCACGATGGTGGCGAGACCTTGAAGGGTCTCGGCTGGTGGATCGGCGGCGCAGCCCTGATCGGTGCGGCCGTCGGGGTGGTGTCGATCTTCCTCGGGTCCGTGTCGGCGAACTGCAAGCAGATCCCCGGCGCCTAACCGACACCAACCCCGGGAGGCCGTCATGGCACCACGCAACCGCAACACCAACCGTCGAGGCTTCGGCACCGCACTCAAGCGCGGCTGGAACTCCAAGCCCGCAGGGATCGCCGCGATCGTGGTCCTCGTCCTGGTCATCATCGTCGTGCTGATCTCCACCCTGCTCGGCGTGTTCGCTCCGGCGAACAACGACGACCAGGGGGCCGCGAGTAAGCCGGCCCCGACCTCGAGCACGTCGGCGGCTGCGGACGGTCCGTGCAACGTGAGGGTGACCGACACGTCGTCGACGCCGAAGGTCCCGTCCGATCTCACCTGGAAGACCGGGCAAGAAGGACTGACGTGGCCGGTGTCGAAGTCGGTCGGCCCGACGAAGACCGTCGACGGGTTCGACGCGTGCTTCGCACGGTCACCGCTCGGTGCGGCACTCGCGGCAACGACTGCGATCTACGACCAGTACGGCACGCACTCCGCGGCGGAGTCGCTGGACTTCTACATCGCCGATTCCGCTGGGAAGAAGAAGAGTCTCGAGGTCGCACCGCAGCAGTCGGATCCTGAACAGATGCGCTCCTCGGGCATGAATCCGGCTGGCTTCTCCATCGACGCGTTCACGAAGGACCGGGTTGAGCTGACGCTCGTGTACTCATACCCGTCCTCGTCGACGGGCTACTACGGCATGCCGATGACGATGGTCTGGGTCGACGGCGACTGGAAGATCGCCGTCCTGGATAACGGGGCCACCTCGAATGCCGGCACAACGCCGAGCGACGGGGACTTCATCAAATGGACGGGGACGAAATCGTGAACCCAGGAGACACCGCCCTCTGCATTGCGAGCCCGGCGCTCTGCGCGGTCAAGCAAGGTGTGGGAGCCGCAGCATCGTCGGCCGCGTCGAACGGTTTCAAGCAGGCTGCGGAGACGATGTTCGCGGCGTACGACGACGTCATGAAGCAGTTCCTGACCAGCTGGGTCGGGGCGGGTTTCCAGGTCAGTCTCGACAACAAGGCCACGTCGTGGTTCCAGGACACGACGCTGCCGATCACGATCATGCTGCTCACGCTGGGCCTGATTGTCGCCGGTGCACGGGTCATGTACTCCCACCGCGGGGAACCGTTCCAGGAGGCGATGACAGCGCTCGGGAAGACCGTGGCGGTGATCACGCTGGGGACAGCTGCGATCCAGATCTTCGTCTGGGGCGGGGACGCCTACGGGCAGTGGATCTTGAAGGTCTCCGGGATCTCGGCGACGGCCGGGTACGTCGACGCGGCCTTCGCGACGACGTTGCCCGGGCTGGCGCTGATCCTTGGACTCATCGGGGTGCTCGCGGTCGGGATCCAGTGGGTGATCATGTTCGTCCGGCAGGCGCTGATGCTGCTGCTGAACGCGTTCTGGCAGGTCAGCGCCGCGTACGCGGTGCTCCGCCGCGGTGAGCAGGCTTTCGAGAAGATCACCGCCTGGATCATCGCGTTCATCATCTACAGCCCCCTTGCCGCGTCGATCTACGCATTCGCGTGGCGGTTGAAGAACGGCCAGGACGGTGCCGGCGGAGTCATCTACGGGCTCATGCTGATCGGCCTCGCGGTGATCGCGCTGCCGGCGATCATGCGGCTGCTCGTCCCAGCCTCCGGCGCGCTCGGATCCGCGATCGGCGGGGCGATGGCTCTCGGGGCCGCCGCCGCGGTGGTCCAGGCCGGCGTCGCGGTCGGTGCGGCCGTGGCGACGGGCGGTGCGTCCGCGGGTGCGTCGGGTGCTGGCGCAGCCGGCGCAGGAGCAGGTGCCGGGGGCGGCGCTGCTGGTGGTGTCGCGGGCGGCGGTGAAGTGGCCGCTTCCGGCGGCGGCGGCGCTGGCGGTGGTGACTCGAGTCCGGTCGCGGGTGGGGGCAGCAGCGATGCCGGAACCTCCGGTGATGGTGCCGGCGGGATGGTCGGCGACGGTGGCGGCGCCAGCGGGGCGGCAGCAGACAGCGGCAGCAGCGCCGCGGGTGCGAGCGGTGGCGGTTCGGATGGTGGATCGGTTGCCGGCGGATCGTCGCCGGACTCGGGGCAGTCGTCCGGGTCGACGGCTTCAATGGCGGCCGCTCAGGTCGTCGCAAGTGGCGCGGGCGATGCACCGTCCACGGCGGAAGGAATGATCAGTGAGTGAGACAGCGGGCAAGGAACGCATCCGGTTCGGGAACTGGTTGCCGTCCACGAAGGGCACCCTCGGCGGGCTGACGTTCCTCGGCTGGGCGATGCTGCTCGGCGGTGTGATGGTCGGTGTCGTCTGCGTCAGCGTCGGCTGGTGGGCCGGAGCAATCCTCGCCCCGCTCGCGGGCATCGCTGCGAACGCCGTGTTCATCGTCCGGTGGGGCGACCCGAACTCGGGCCGCACCCTCGCGGCGAAGCTGTGGGACGGGCATGTGAGCGCCAAGCGGAGCCGCGCCGGCACGAACACGTACGAGACGGGCCTGTTCACGACGCTGCCCGCCGAGTCGATGACGGCGCTGCCAGGGATGCTCGCCGATCTCGAGGAGATCACCGGCACCGACGGCGAGGGGGAGGAGTACGTGCTCCTGCACCACCGGAAGAGCTCCCGGAAGCCGCTGCTGTCCGCGACGTTCTCCTGCCACCCCGATGGCACCGCGCTGCTGCCGCAGGACAGCATCGATTCGCAGGTGTCCTCGTTCGGCGGGTGGATCGCGTCCCTGTCACTGGACACCGCCATCGAGGGCGCCGTGATCGTGGTCGACTCCGCGCAGGAATCCATCGAACCGCTCGTGCAGAAGATCGACAACGAAGTCTCCCCAAACGCCCCCGCAGCAGCACAGCGCCAGCTTCGCGAGGGCGCCCGGGCACTGTCGGGCACGTACGCGGACGTCGAGGTCTTCGCCTCTGTGGTGTGGAACGTGAACAAGATCGCCGACGACGTCGAGGAAGCAGCAGCCGATATCGCCGCGAAGCTGCCCTACCACCGAGACGGGCTCGCCGAAGCCGGCGCCGGCTCCCCGGTCGTGGCCACCAGCAGCGAGCTGGCCCGCGCAGTGCGGGTCGCGTACCGGCCGGAGCGGGCCCGGGAGTACGGCTCCGACGAGCTCGCCGGGAACCCGTTCCACATGCGGGTCACCCAGGCCGGGCCGGACGCGTTCGACGACAGTGCCCGGCGGATCTGCTACCACGACGGGGTCGCATCGATCACGGCCATGATGGTCGCCCCGCCGCAGGCGCTGATCACCGAAGACCTCATGAACCGGTTGTTCCAGCCGAACGGGAAGTTCCTCCGCAAGCGCGCCGCCGTGTTCTACGGCCCGGTGGATCCCGGGAAGGCATTCAAGCTCGCGAAGAAGATGCGCGGCAACGCCAAGCGCAACAGCAGCGGCATCCGCGGAGAAGACAACGAGATCGAGAAGCGCCGGGAACAGCTGGCGCAGAAGACCGAGGTCGACCTGATGACCGGGGCGGCGATGACAGCGTTCGCAATCGAGGTCACCGTCACCTTCGACCCCACCAAGCGCGGCACGAACAACGCCATCGGGGAGCTGAAGCAGATCTTCAACGGCACGAACATCTCGTACCGGTTCATCGAGACCGACACCTCCGCCGCGTTCCACTCCACCCTCCCCCTCGGCGTCCTGCCGTGGGAGTACGCCACCGCCATGCAGACCGTCACCGACCGGACCGAATGATGCAGGAGCACACCGTGAACGGCACCCCAACCCCAGCCGACGAGCTCCGCGACCTGGCCGCTGGACCGGCGATCACCCCGAAGGTGGTCTACGGCACCATCGGTCACTCAACGGCGCGCACGATCCCCATGCCGGTCCAGGGGCACGCGTTGGTAGACGCCCTCGGTGGTGTGATCCTCCCGATCAGCCCATCCACGATGGAGCGGGTGAATCTGCTCGACCCGGTCGAGCTGTTCGGCACCCCGCCCGCAGGCGTCAGCCCCAACCACTTCATCTTCGGCGCTCCTGGCGCCGGGCACATGACGCCCTCGAAGGAGACCCGCTGATGGCTCGGGCATCGACGAAGACGCAGACGCTGACCCCGTCGGGGTTCTTCGGGCCCCGTGGTGGCGGGTGGGAGCAGATCCCGCAACCACCGCGATGGTTCGCAACGAGCGTGCAGGTGTGCGGGATCTACCCGTTCGGTGCCGGCACCGGCCGGCCGATCAACGGGTCCCCGCTCGGCCGCGACATGAACACCCACTCCGCGGTGTGCACCGACCACGATGCCCTCTACCGGGCGAACGTGATCTCCTCCCCGTCCGCGTTCATGTTCGGGCTCAACGGGCTCGGGAAGTCCTCCACCGCGCAGACGCTCCTTGGCGGGCAGGTCGGCCGCGGCCTCACCCCGGCAGTGTTCGACCCGATCAAGGGTGAGCACGTGCCGTGGATCGAGGAGCTCGGCGGGACCGTGTTCTCCATCGGCCCGCGTGCCCGCCACCAGCTGAACGTGCTGTCGCCTGGCCCGCTCGGCTACGCCGCCCGCCGGATCGGCGGCAAGGTCGGTGAAGAGCTGCTGATCCTGGCGCGGGCGAAGTCGATCGACCTGGTGAAGCTGGTCGTGAAGATCAGCCGCGGCACCTCGGAACCGGTCAAGGACTACGAGGAAACCGCGATCGAAGCGATCGTCGACACCATCCTCGAGCACACCGGACCGAACGAGGTCGCCGTGACCTCGGACCTGGTGCGAGCGTTCGACAGCCCGTCACAGCTGATGCTGCAGCGCACCGGCACCGCCACCGCTGCGGAGTTCCACACCGAGTACAAGCGGCTCGGGCAGACGCTGCGATCGCTGATGACCGGCGACATGGGGCAGATGCTCTCCGGCAACAACTCGGTCGAGTTCGTTCCCGGCAATCCCGGTGGGTTCTGCTTCGACACGTCCTCGATCGGCCGGAAGAACACCAAGCTGCTCTCCGCCGCGATGCTGTCGACCTGGTCGCTGGGCATGGACGCGATCGACGCGCACTGGGAGCTCGCCGAACACGAGAAGCGCAAGCAGCAGGAAGCCGCCGACGAGGGTCAGCAGTACGCGCCGGCGATCACCTGGGGCGGCTACACGACCCTGATGGACGAGTTCTGGTACCCGATCCGTGCCTGCGAGGGCATGGTCGACCTCGTCGACGGCCTCTCCCGCACGAACCGGTCCGTCGGGACCGCGGAGTTGAAGATCACGCACTCGCCGAAGGACCTGCTGTCGCTGCCGAACGCGGACGACCGGGAGAAGGCCAAGGGCTTCATCGAACGCTCCGGCCTGCTGCTGCTGATGGGTCTCAGCCGCGACGACCTGCTCGAGCTGAGCAAGGTGCGCCCGTTGACGCCGAAGGAGATCAACATGGTCGCCTCGTTCTCCCAATCCAAGGACTGGATCGGATCCCGCCGGCAGAAGGGCGCCAAGGGTGCCCCTCCCGGCGCCGGGAAGGTGCTGCTGAAGATCAGCGAGCGCGTCGGGATCCCCGTCAAGATGCTCCGCACCGCCACCCAGATGGCCGTCCACGACACCGACGCACGCCTCCGCGACTGACACCCCCCGTACGTATCCGCTCGAGCAGACAAGGACGAACCGCTCATGCCGAACAGCACCGTGCACGTCGACTACAGCCTCATCGCCGACGAGGGCACCCTCACCATCGGTGACGTTGCCTTCACCGGCGACACCGCCTACCCCGACGCGATGGACTGGCTCCGCGACGTTGCCACGCAGCTCGGCAACGCCGTCGTGGTCCGCAGCCACGACCGGGCCACTGGGCAGGACACCCTGTTCAGCATCGACGGCCACGGCGCGATCGCCCCCGTCACCGGCACCGTCGACGGCGGCCACGACGTCCCGGCAGCACCGCAGGCGCAGGCGCAGGCGCCGGCTCCTGCGGCAGTGTCGACGTCGCCGTGGCTCGACGCGGCCGCCGCGAACCGCGGGCAGGAAACGGCCGCAGCTCCGGCCGACGTCCCCGTGTCACCGCCGAACGCCGCGACGGTGGATGAGGCCCCCGCTACGCGGCGGGAGGCGCGGCAGTCGTTCCTCACGCAGGAGACCGTGGAAGAGCCCGCCACGACCGGGTTCCGCGGGTTCCTCACCGGCCTCGGGCTCCGCATGGCACCCTCGGAGGCGGAACGACGACACCGGGAGCAGGTGCACCTGGTCAGCCAGCACCACGTCGGCCCCCGCACGATCATGGTCGCCAACGGCAAGGGCGGCGCCGGGAAGACCCTCGCCACGGTGTGCCTGTCGACCGTCCTGACTCGGCACTCCGGCGCGGCAACCGTGGCGTGGGACAACAACCAGACCCGTGGCACGCTCGGGTGGTCGACGGAGGCCGCTCGTCACGACGCGTCCGTGCTGGACCTGCTGCCGGAGATCGACCGGCTGTTGGGCACCGAGGCTCGGTCCGCGGACATGGCCGAGTACGTGCACCACCAGACCCGTGACCGGTACGACGTGTTGAAGTCCAAGCCCGACATCCTCGCGGCCGAGCAGCGGTTCGGCGCCGAGACCGTCGACCGGGTGCACAAGGTGCTGACGAAGTTCTACCGCCTGGTGCTCATCGACTCCGGCAACGACGAGACCGACCCGATGTGGCTCGCGGGCCTGGACCGCACGGACCAGCTGGTCGTCCCGACCACCACCGACGACAAGTGGTGCGAGTCCGCAGCGCTCCTGCTCGAGCAGCTCGTCAACGCCGGCGGACGCTACCGCGAGCTCGCGGAGAACGCCGTCGTGATCGTCGGGGTGGAGACCAGCGATGTGAAGCCCGAGAAGGTGACCGAGCAGGTGCGCCGCTTCAAGGACGCCGGTCTGGGCCGCGACGTCCTGACGATCCCGTACGACGCGGGGCTGAAGGCGCGGATCATCAACTTCGACGCCCTGCAGGAGTCCACCAAGCTTGCGTGGCTCGCCGCCGGCGCCGCCGTCGCGAAGGGGCTCTGACACCCATGTGCCTCCGTGATCGGCGCCGGGTACCCGGTGGATGCACCGCACAGTGGGGGCAGCCCGCCAGCGGGCGGTGGGCGGATCGCGCACTGCTGCTTTCGCGCGTCGTGGTTCTCCCGATCGTGGTGTGGCTGGTGGTGGCGCCGTGATGCTGAAGATCTCGCGGGAGCGGGGCCTTGTGCACGACTGGCTCTGGGACACCCAGATGCGCCAGCTCTCGCGGGGGCTCGTCGGCCTGCTCATCGTGGGATGGACCGCGATCGCCGTCGGTGCCGTCCTGCTCGCAGTCCAGCTCGTCGGGGGTGCAGCATGACGCGGAAGCGTCTCTTGATCGCGTTCGCCGCCATCGCCGTGCTCGCGGTCGCCGCGGCGGTGGTCGTGATCGCTGCCCGCCTGCCCCACCGTGGGAGCGAAGTAGCCGCGACGTCGACGCCGATTCCAACGCGCTCGGCCGCGCCCTCGAGCGAGGAGGTGGCGCACACGGTCGCGGACCGGTTCTGCCAGCCCACCGAGACGAAGAACGCGTGGCAGCGCTCCCTCACCCCATACCTGACGCCGGAAGCGTGGCAGCTGTACTCCGCCGTGCGGCCAGGCAACGTGCCCTGCGCCGGCATCCACGACGACCGGACCCCGGTCGGCGACCAGCAGACGTCGACGGATCAGGCGTTCCAGTTCACCGCGTCGACGGGCGGCCCGATCACGGTGACCCTGCACCGCGACACCAAGGCCGATCCGTGGCTGGCGTCCTACATCAACGCCGGCGGGCAGGAGTAGGTCATGGGGAAGGGTGGAATGCTCGCGATCGCGGCGCTGGCGCCCGTGATCGGCATCGTCGTGATCGTGGTGGTGCTGTTCACGATCATCACCGGCGCCGGGGACGACGACCAGGCAGCTGCCGCCACATGCGGTGCCGCCGGCACCGTGTCCGGCACGGCCGTGTCCGTGCAGAAGGGCACCCTGCCGGCGAAGGTCGGCCCGTACTCCGGCGACCAGGTGAAGAACGCCGCGGCGATCGTCTCGATTGGCAAGGAGCGGGGCCTGACCCGGCACGCGCAGCAGACCGCGCTGATGGCCGCGATGACGGAGTCCACCCTCAACAACCTCTCCGGCGGCGACCGCGACTCCGCCGGCCTGTTCCAGATGCGGCCCTCCCAGGGGTGGGGCACCCTCGCGCAGGTCACGGACATCGACTACGCGATCAACCTGTTCTACGAGCGCCTGGTGAAGGTGCCCGGCTGGGACACCATGGACCCGGGCGAGGCCGCACAGTCGGTCGAGGGGTCCGCGTTCCCTGATGCGTATGCGACGAAGTCGGCGTATGCGGTCGAGATGTTGAATGCCCTCTCCGGCGTCACGGTCTCAACCGTCTCGCAGACCAACGAGGGTCCCACTTGCACCGCCGGCGCGGGTGCCGCGGCCGGTGGCGGCGCCGGCGGGACGAAGAACGTGCTCGCCGAGGGTGAGCAGCCCGCGACGGGGCCGCATGCGGCGAAGATCAACCAGGTCATCGGGTTCGCGAAAGAGCAGCTGGGCGAGGCGTACGTCCTCGGCGGTGCCGGCCCGAACGTGTGGGACTGCTCCGGGCTGACGAAGGTCGCGTACGCGCAGATCGGCGTCAACATCGACGCCGGCCACTCCGCCACGACTCAGTGGCGCAACGGGGTCGCTCGAGGGCAGATGCACCCTCTCAGCGAAGCGCAGCCCGGGGACCTCATCTTCTGGGGCGGCAACGACGCCTGGCACGTGGGGATCAGCCTCGGCGGCGACATGATGATCGCCGCTCCGAAGGCCGGCGACGTCGTGAAGATCCAGAAGGTGTGGGGCACCCCCAACGACCAGGTCTGGCGCCCCGTCGACGGCCTCTAGCCCAAGCACCACCGAAGAACCGATCCGCGAAGGAGCACACCATGAGCACCGGATACCTGCACCAGAACCCGCCCCGGTCACCGTGGCCCCGACGCCTGCTGATCCTCGGCCGGAACACCGCCGTTGGATTCGCAGCCGGCGTCCCCATGTGGGTCGTCGGCCTGCTGTTCGCCGCATCGGTCGGCCGCGCCTTCCTCGGCGCGCACGCGGCTGCTGGCGCGTGGCAGGCCGCGTGGACACCGTCCGGGTTCCTCTACGCCGGCGCACTCGTCGCCAGCGTCGCAGCACTCCTCACGGCCGTGGTCTGGCACGTCATCGATCAGCGGGACGGA